>NZ_KV802723.1:0-128959 GCF_001810825.1 Streptococcus sp. HMSC076C08
GTCGCAGGTTCGAATCCTGTCTTCCCGATTGATTACGAGGATACTTAAAGGTATCTTTTTCTATTTATTAAGGAGATTCTGAGAGTCTTCTTTTTTGTTTACGGAACAAATTTGTGTAAACTAGTAGTGCTTAAGGAATGGTACCAGTCATATATTTTCTTTAATTATGGTAAAATAGTAAGAGAATAATGTGAGGAAAATGAATGTCAAGTAAGTTTGAAATTTTAATGAATCAACTAGGAGTCTCTGATCAATTGAGACGGGATCCTGCTCTTGTTGATGCCAGAATTGAGCGTGTTGTGGTTCATAAAATTAGTAAGATTTGGGAATTTCATTTTGTATTTTCTAATATTTTACCGATTGAAATCTTTTTAGAGTTAAAAAAAGGGCTTGGTGAAGAATTTTCTAAGACAGGGAATCGAGCTGTTTTCGAAATCAAGGCTCTTTCTCAAGAATTCTCTAATGAACTCTTGCAGGCCTACTATAGAGAGGCTTTTTCTGAAGGTCCATGTGCAAGTCAGGGGTTTAAATCTCTTTACCAGAATTTAAACGTTCGTGCGGAGGGAAATCAACTCATTATTGAAGGTTCAGAGGCGATTGATAAGGAGCACTTTAAGAAGAATCATCTTCCTAATCTAGCAAAGCAACTCGAAAAGTTTGGTTTTCCAGCTTTTATATACCAAATAGAAAAGAATGATGCTCTTACACAAGAGCAGGAGGAAGCCTTCCATACGGAGAATGAACAGATTGTTCAAGCTGCCAACGAAGAAGCTTTACGAGCTATGGAGCAACTGGAACAAATGGCTCCTCCTCCAGTAGAAGAGAAGCCAGCCTTTGATTTTCAGGCTAAAAAGGCTGCGGCCAAGCCTAAACTAGATAAGGCTGAAGTTACCCAGATGATCGACGTGACGACTGAGGAAAATCGTCTGGTCTTTGAAGGGGTCGTTTTTGATGTGGAGCATAAGGTGACCAGAACTGGTCGCGTTTTGATCAACTTTAAAATGACAGACTACACTTCAAGTTTTTCAATGCAAAAATGGGTTAAGAATGAGGAAGAGGCTCAGAAGTTTGACATCATTAAGAAGAATTCTTGGCTCCGAGTTCGTGGGAATGTGGAGATGAATAACTTCACACGTGATTTGACCATGAACGTGCAGGATGTACAGGAAGTTGTTCACTATGAGCGGAAGGATTTGATGCCAGAAGGTGAGCGTCGGGTTGAGTTTCATGCTCATACAAATATGTCGACTATGGATGCTCTGCCAGAAGTAGAAGAGATCGTTGCAACAGCTGCAAAGTGGGGACACAAGGCGGTTGCCATCACGGACCATGGGAATGTCCAGTCCTTCCCACATGGCTACAAGGCAGCTAAGAAAGCTGGAATTCAGCTGATCTATGGAATGGAAGCCAATATTGTGGAAGACCGTGTCCCTATCGTCTATAACGAAGTGGAGATGGACTTGTCAGAAGCGACCTATGTGGTTTTTGACGTGGAAACGACGGGGCTTTCAGCCATCTATAATGATTTGATTCAGGTTGCGGCCTCTAAGATGTACAAGGGGAATGTTATTGCCGAATTTGATGAATTTATCAATCCTGGGCATCCCTTGTCAGCCTTTACTACTGAGTTAACAGGTATTACAGATGATCATGTTAAAAATGCTAAACCACTGGAACAAGTTTTGCAAGAATTCCAAGAATTTTGCAAGGATACAGTCTTAGTTGCTCACAATGCTACCTTTGACGTTGGCTTTATGAATGCCAACTATGAGCGTCATGGTCTGCCTAAGATTAGCCAGCCAGTTATCGATACGCTGGAGTTTGCTAGAAACCTCTATCCTGAGTATAAACGTCATGGTTTGGGACCTTTGACCAAGCGTTTTGGTGTGGCACTTGAACACCACCACATGGCCAACTACGATGCGGAAGCTACTGGTCGTCTGCTCTTCATCTTTATCAAAGAGGTGGCAGAGAAACATGGTGTGACTGACCTAGCTAGACTCAACATTGATTTGATTAGTCCAGACTCTTATAAAAAAGCTCGGATTAAACATGCGACTATTTATGTCAAGAATCAAGTTGGTTTAAAAAATATTTTTAAGCTGGTTTCTTTGTCTAACACCAAGTATTTTGAAGGGGTGTCACGGATTCCGAGAACGGTTCTAGACGCCCATCGGGAGGGCTTGATTTTGGGGTCGGCTTGCTCGGAAGGCGAAGTTTTTGACGCAGTTGTTTCCCAAGGTGTGGATGCGGCGGTTGAGGTGGCCAAGTATTATGACTTTATCGAGGTCATGCCACCAGCTATCTATGCTCCCTTGATTGCCAAGGAGCAGGTTAAGGATATGGAGGAACTCCAGACTATTATCAAGAATTTGATAGAAGTGGGAGACCGCCTTGGCAAGCCTGTTTTGGCTACGGGAAATGTCCACTATATCGAACCGGAAGAAGAGATTTACCGTGAAATTATTGTCCGTAGTTTGGGCCAGGGGGCTATGATTAACCGAACCATCGGTCATGGTGAACATGCCCAACCAGCACCGCTACCGAAGGCTCATTTTAGAACGACCAATGAAATGTTGGATGAATTTGCTTTCTTGGGAGAAGATTTAGCACGCAAGTTGGTTATTGAAAACACCAATGCCTTGGCAGATATCTTTGAACCTGTTGAGGTTGTTAAGGGTGACTTGTACACGCCTTTCATCGACAAGGCGGAAGAAACTGTCGCCGAGCTGACCTATAAGAAAGCTTTTGAGATTTATGGCAATCCGCTGCCAGATATCGTTGATTTGCGGATTGAAAAAGAATTAACTTCCATTCTGGGGAATGGATTTGCCGTGATTTATCTGGCATCGCAGATGCTGGTGCAACGTTCCAATGAACGGGGATACTTGGTTGGTTCTCGTGGGTCTGTTGGATCCAGTTTTGTTGCGACTATGATTGGGATTACGGAGGTTAACCCTCTCTCTCCTCACTATGTCTGTGGTCAGTGTCAGTATAGTGAGTTTATCACGGATGGTTCTTACGGTTCAGGGTTTGATATGCCCAATAAGGATTGTCCAAAGTGTGGTCACAAACTCAGCAAAAATGGACAGGATATTCCTTTCGAGACCTTCCTTGGTTTTGATGGGGACAAGGTTCCCGATATTGACTTGAACTTCTCGGGAGAAGACCAGCCTAGCGCCCATTTGGATGTGCGTGATATTTTTGGTGAGGAATATGCCTTCCGGGCAGGAACGGTTGGTACGGTAGCTGCTAAGACTGCCTATGGATTTGTAAAGGGCTATGAGAGAGACTATGGGAAGTTTTATCGTGATGCAGAGGTGGAACGTCTTGCCCAAGGTGCTGCCGGTGTCAAGCGGACTACAGGACAACACCCAGGGGGAATCGTTGTTATTCCGAACTACATGGATGTTTACGACTTTACGCCTGTTCAGTATCCAGCAGATGACGTGACGGCTGAATGGCAGACGACTCACTTTAACTTCCACGATATCGATGAGAACGTCCTCAAACTCGATGTGCTGGGACATGATGATCCGACCATGATTCGGAAACTGCAGGACTTGTCTGGGATTGACCCTAATGAAATCCCTATGGATGATGAAGGTGTCATGGCCCTCTTTTCAGGAACTGAAGTACTTGGGGTAACACCTGAGCAAATCGGAACGCCTACGGGCATGCTGGGGATTCCAGAGTTTGGAACCAACTTTGTACGTGGGATGGTAGACGAGACGCATCCAACGACCTTTGCGGAGTTACTTCAGCTCTCAGGTTTGTCCCACGGTACCGATGTCTGGTTGGGAAATGCTCAGGATCTAATCAAGCAAGGGATTGCAGACCTATCAACTGTTATCGGTTGTCGGGATGATATCATGGTTTACCTCATGCATGCGGGTCTCGAGCCTAAGATGGCCTTTACCATCATGGAACGGGTACGTAAGGGCTTGTGGTTGAAGATTTCCGAAGAGGAGAGAAATGGCTATATCGAAGCTATGAAGGCCAATAAGGTGCCAGAATGGTATATCGAATCCTGTGGAAAAATCAAGTATATGTTCCCCAAAGCCCACGCGGCAGCCTACGTTATGATGGCCTTGCGTGTAGCCTACTTCAAGGTTCACCATCCCATTTATTATTACTGTGCTTACTTCTCAATCCGTGCCAAGGCCTTTGATATCAAGACCATGGGTGCGGGCTTGGATGCCATCAAACGTAGAATGGAAGAAATCGCTGAAAAACGGAAGAATAATGAAGCCTCTAATGTGGAGATTGACCTCTATACCACTCTTGAGATTGTCAATGAAATGTGGGAACGTGGTTTTAAGTTTGGCAAGTTAGACCTCTATCGTAGTGATGCGACTGAATTCATCATTGACGGAGACACTCTTATCCCACCATTTGTCGCAATGGATGGTCTGGGAGAGAACGTTGCTAAGCAGTTGGTGCGTGCTCGAAAAGAAGGGGAATTCCTCTCTAAAACTGAGTTGCGCAAGCGTGGCGGACTGTCATCAACCTTGGTTGAAAAGATGGATGAAATGGGGATTCTCGGCAATATGCCAGAGGATAACCAGTTGAGTTTGTTTGATGAGTTGTTTTAAAAAATTGCTTATTTTGATCAAGTGGACAAAATATGTCCACTTGATTTGTTATAATTCTCTTAAAAATAAAAGAAAAGAGAGTATAATATGGTGAATCAAGAAATTTTAAATTCTAATGTGTCAATTGAAGAGGAAATTTATAATTTTGAAAAAGGCTTGAAAGATGATGGGAGTTATTGGACCGGATTCCCACAAATAGACTTAAAAGAAGATTCTCAATGTATTTACATTTGCGGTATTTCAGAGACTGACAGATGGCATTTGTTTTATTATACGTTAACTAAAATAAAACCTGTTACTCCAATAGCATCACTTGCATATTATCGAGTGAGAGATAATTTGATTTTTTCTAAACATAGTCAATGGATGAAACTGCAAATGGGGTATACAGAGTATGATTTGATTTTTCTGGATGGAGTTCAATTTTTGGGAGAGGCTGATCAAAGGGTACAGGAATACTGGATGCAGCAATTCAAAGAGAATAAGAAAAGAAGCAAACTCTTCATTGTATATTCAGACTGCTTACCCGAAGACTTAAAAAATATGGCTGAATCCGTAGTTGAGTTCTTCGAATCTGGCATAGTGGTACAGTTGAAATCATCTAAGGGCTAGTTTATTTTGCTTTAATCGTTTTGGATATAAAGTGCTAGTTAGACTATAGAAGTGATAATAATGTACTGGAAATAATATTGTTTGAATAATATGTAGAAGGAAATTGCAAATGAATGATCAAGAGAGACTGCTAACGATTTTTTTACGTTTACAGTTTGGGACTCAGTTAGGAAAAAAGCAATTGGCTCAGGAATTTGAAGTTAGTGAAAAGACGATACAGAGAGATTTTTCGCTACTCCGTGATATTTTATCTAGTAACACCAGTTATAGTGGAGATTTGTTTTATAACCGTAAAACGAATAAGTATTGTTTAGCGAGTAAGTCAGTTTTTAATAAAAAGGATATACTCGTTATTTCAAAGATTTTATTGGAAAATCGAGCCCTGAATAGACAAGAAATTGCTACCTTACTAAATAATTTACTGGTCTTAGTTCCCCGTGATGATCAGAAAGAAATTGAGCAGATTATTGGCAGTGAAAAGCTTAACTATGCTCCCTTAACGGATCAACAAGATAGAATAGAGAAAATTTGGAATTTATCGGAGTCTATTCTACATGAACAGGTCTTAGACATTATCTATCAAAAACCTTATTCTGAATCTTCTAAGAAGCAGACGGTTTTGCCTGTATCTCTTTACTATGATAGTCATTATTTTTATCTGGTTGTTTATCAGTTAAAACACGCTACTTATATTACTTTAAGAGTAGACCGTATCCAATCATGGTCTCTTAGTGGTATAGAGAAACCCTCTATTTCTTATCGAGATAAATTTAGAGATGGTGATATTCGTAATGAGAGAGTTGATGCTTTTATCGGGAAGAAAATCAGTATTGAGATTGGGTATTTGTATGATCCTACTATTGTGATGGATCAATTTCCAAATGCAAAAATAGTTGGTAAAAATGGTGCCTGGACTCATTTTAAGTTTAAAAGTCAGTATACACCGGGTCTTAAACGCTGGTTACTGGGACAAGGGGAAGCAGTTACTGTTTTGTCTCCTCGGATTTTAGTAGAGGATATGAAGCGAACAGTTCAAGAAATGATAGATAAATATAAATGAGGATAAAATGAGTATTCAATTTACTTCTAAAAAGGTTGGAGAACTATTGAAAAAAGGGAATTTGCGGATTCCTTCTTATCAAAGACCATATAAATGGAACAGAAAACATATCCGTAATCTTTTTTATGATTTACGAGATGCTATGGGGAAAAAGGAATATCAGATTGGTTCCGTTATCCTGCATAAGAATGATGGACACTTAGATATTGTCGATGGACAGCAACGGCTAATTTCAATTTCTTTGTTTCTTCATTCGTTAGATGACTTAGAGAATTATAAGGGTGCTAATCAACTGTTGAGTGCTGAAGAATTTGGAGAGCTATCTTGCTATCATGCGAGTGAAAATTATAATGAGTGGAAAAATTTAACTCAATTAGTTGGCGAAAATGAGGCAAAAGACATTTGCAACTTTTTATTAGAGAATTGTGCTGTCTCTGTGATTACTATGCCCCAAGAACGATTATCAGAGGCCTTTCAGCTATTTGATTCTCAGAATAATCGTGGAAAATCTTTAGAACCTCATGATTTGCTCAAGGCCTATCATCTTCGCAAGCAAGATTCCGAAGATGAAAGAATTGTTGAAAAGTGGGAGCAATTTGTAGAGGATAAAGAGTTAAGTCTCAAAGAGTTGTTTGATAAACATCTTTTTCGTATGAGACGTTGGTCGCGAGGAGAGACAGGATTAACAAACAAGCGTTATGGCTCTTATCTCCGTTTTACAGAGGATTTTATTGACGACTTTAAAGGCGTTGATTTGAATCAGAACTTTCCATACCTAGAATTGTATCGTCATATTGAAAAACTCCCCATGTCCATTACTATGCCAATCATTGATGGAAGTAAATTTTTTGAGTATATTGAATCGGTCCATTTTACCATTAAAGAGCATAAAAAAGTTTTAAATAAAAAGTTACGAGTCTCCAATGAGTCAGAGGGAGAAGAAAAAAATCTAGCTTACCCAGAAGGTATGTTGAATATTTACAATAGCTCAAAAGGACGCTACCTCAAGTGTCACAATATATTCCTAAATATTTGCTCGCTTTTCGCAGATAGATTTGGAAAAGAGGAGCTATCAAAGGAGATAGTAGAGACCTTGTTTATTTGGTCTTACTACCCTCGAGTTAAATCTAAAGCCATATATGATGCGACGGTTGGGAACTATGCTGCTGGTGGAAGGTTTAGACAAAAAGAGGTTCAAAAGCTATTTCAACTTTTATCTCATGCCGTCACTCCGAATGATTTCATGATAAAGATAGATAGAGAGTTATTTGAAAATTATACTGTGGACAAGATTATAGAAGAGGAAAAAGATAAATGGTAGAAACGCATATAAGCTTATCTGTTAATCGTCTGTTAAATGAAGATACCTATGCTATTCCTCTTTATCAGAGAAATTTTGCCTGGACTTATGATGAAATTGAGCAGTTATTGAACGACGTAGCAGATGCTTTTCAAGAAAATAGAGACAATTACTATATTGGAACATTAGTCGTTAATAAAGAGAATGACATTTTCAAAATCATAGATGGGCAACAACGGACAACAGCCCTTAATTTGATTGCCTTAGCTTTGAAGCATGAGTTTGGTTTTGATCTATTGAAAGCTGTCAATCTTACCTTTCCAGCTAGGAAGAAATCAAATGAGAATATTCAAAAACTATTTACTAAGGAAAAAATCTCTGAGGACGATGAAAATGAATTAACTAGAGGTTACGGACATGCTAAAGACGCATTGAAAAAAGTGCTAGAGGAGCGTCACCTTAATCCTCAGTCTTTCGTTGATTATCTTTTTGATAAAGTTATTATTTTTAGGAGTATACTTTCTGAAGATTTAGACTTAAATCTTTATTTCGAACGTTTCAACTCTCGTGGAGAACAACTAGAGGCTCATGAGATTCTCAAGGCGCAAATGATGGCTAAATTCGGTACAGATCAAGAAATGGCTCAAAAGTTTGCAAGAATTTGGGATGCCTGTGCAGAGTTTGATAAGCCGGTATCAAGTCAATTTAAGATGCGACGGAAGAGAGCAGATAATTTTCAAGAACGTGAACGTATTTTTGGATGGCACTTTTCAAATTACTCATTCCATAATATTTATGATGATATAGATTTTTATCAAAACGAAAGAAGAAAGTTATCAGATATATTAGGAAAAAAGATAAATGAAAAAAATATAGAAGTAGAAAAAGATTTTGGTGATTATACCCAAGTTATCGATTTTCCAACCTTCCTACTCCATGTATTGGCAATTTGGGAAGGTAAGGATACCAGTGAGATTCAGTTAGACGATAAGAAACTTTTAACTTTATTTGATATAAAAAATAAAAATAAGACTTGGATTATTGAATTCAGTGAATTTCTTCTTAAAATAAAACATATTTTTGATAATTACATCGTTAGAAATTCAAATATGGATTCTTCAAGCAGAAATAAGGATGAGTGGTTTTTGCAGAAGGGTACTTATTATGAATACCAACCAAATGGAAAAGCAAAAGAGCATTACATAGTTGAGGAACGCTTTACTAAAAATACATTTTCAGATTTGGAAATTAACAAAAACATCATTCTTTTGCAATCGATGTTTGCTGTGACTTTCACTGCCAATCGTGATAGTCGTTGGTTATATGAAATTTTACAATTTCTCTACAGACATATTGAAGAACTAAATGATCAAAAATTTGGTGATTATTTTAAAAAATTTCTTGAAAAAATGGCAGTGACGTACGCAGAAGAAAGATTGTTTACTGAGGATAGAAGAATTAAGAAATATGGGGCAATTCCCGTTTATGCTTTTAACTTTGTAGATTATGTTTTATGGAAAAATCGTGCCGAATTAGAGAAAGAGTACAAGGATATTAATTTTGATAATTTCAAATTTGCTTATCGTCGCTCCATAGAACATTGGTATCCTCAGAATCCAAATGGACATGATGGAGAGAGCAAATTATCTGCTGAGTTTTTACATTCCTTTGGGAATCTTTGTATCATTACCGATAGTCAGAACTCTAGGTTTGGCAATTCCTATCCGGAAGCTAAATTAAAACAATGGGAAGAAGAAGGTATCTTTCCTCGTCAGAGTTTAAAATTACAGATGATGGCTGCCATAACGAAAAAGAATGATAAATGGGGTATTTGTGAGATTAAATCTATGGAAAAAGAAGTGGAAAGATATGTACACGACTTTTGTGATAGTTAATTAAAAGCAAGCTTAATTAGGCTTGTTTTTAAATTTACATCATATGTGATATACTAGTAACGGAGGACATTTCATGAAACTAAGAATTTTTGCGGAAGATAAGCCAGCTGAAAAGTTCTTTGACTATCAGTTAGAGCTGGCAGACGAAACAATTATCCTATCAACAGCACTATTATCGGGTGCCATTGCTTTAGCAGGATTATTTTCTGCTTTGAAGGAAAAATAACAAAAGAAAAGGAAGAATAGAATGGTTTTACCAAATTTTAAAGAAAATCTAGAAAAATATGCAAAATTATTGGTTGCGAATGGAATTAATGTGCAACCTGGTCACACCTTGGCTCTTTCTATCGATGTGGAGCAACGTGAGTTGGCTCACTTAATCGTCAAAGAAGCCTATGCACTTGGAGCTCACGAAGTTATTGTTCAATGGGCAGATGACTTTGTAAACCGTGAGAAACTCCTCCACGCGCCAATGGAGCGTTTGGACAATGTGCCAGAATACAAGATTGCTGAGATGAATTACCTTCTTGAAAACAAAGCGAGTCGTCTCGGTGTCCGTTCTTCTGACCCAGGTGCCTTGAACGGAGTGGACGCTGAAAAGCTTTCAGCTTCTGCTAAAGCTATGGGCCTTGCCATGAAGCCAATGCGTATCGCAACACAATCCAACAAGGTTAGCTGGACAGTGGCTGCCGCTGCTGGACTTGAATGGGCTAAGAAGGTCTTTCCAAATGCAGCAAGTGACGAAGAAGCAGTGGACCTCCTTTGGGACCAAATTTTCAAAACTTGCCGTGTCTACGAAGAAGATCCCGTTAAGGCTTGGGAAGAGCATGCTGCTATCCTCAAGAGCAAGGCAGAAATGCTCAATAAAGAACAATTCTCAGCCCTTCACTACACAGCGCCAGGGACAGATTTGACTCTTGGTTTGCCGAAGAACCACGTTTGGGAATCAGCTGGTGCTATCAATGCGCAGGGAGAAGGGTTCTTGCCAAATATGCCGACAGAAGAAGTCTTTACGGCCCCTGACTTCCGTCGTGCAGATGGCTATGTCACTTCTACAAAACCACTGAGCTATAATGGAAATATCATTGAAGGGATTAAAGTAACTTTCAAGGGTGGTCAGATTGTTGATATTACAGCTGAAAAAGGAGATCAAGTTATGAAAGATCTTGTCTTTGAAAATGCTGGTGCGCGTGCCTTGGGTGAATGCGCCTTGGTACCAGATCCAAGCCCAATTTCTCAGTCAGGGATTACCTTCTTTAACACCCTTTTTGATGAAAATGCTTCAAACCACTTGGCTATCGGTGCTGCCTATGCGACCAGCGTTGTTGGTGGAGCAGAGATGAGCGAAGAAGAGCTTGAAGCTGCAGGACTTAACCGTTCAGATGTTCACGTTGACTTTATGATTGGCTCTAACCAAATGGATATCGATGGTATCCGTGAGGATGGAACACGTGTACCACTCTTCCGCAATGGAGACTGGGCAATTTAAGGAGAAGCTATGCTTGGAAGTATGTTTGTTGGTCTCCTAGTGGGACTCTTGGCAGGTGCTTTGACCAATCGTGGAGAAAGTATGGGATGCTTTGGGAAAATGTTTCTCGGCTGGATTGGTGCTTCTTTGGGGCACCTGCTCTTTGGGACTTGGGGTCCAAACCTAGCGGGGATAGCTATTGTTCCAGCTGTTTTAGGTGCTATGGTTGTCTTAGCTATTTTCTGGAGACGAGGAAGTTAATTTCTTAAATCTGATACTCAATGAAAATCAAAGAGCAAACTAGGAAGCTAGCCGCAGGTTGCTCAAAGCACTGCTTTGAGGTTGTAGATAGAACTGACGAAGTCAGTAACATCTATACGGCAAGACGACGTTGACGCGGTTTGAAGAGATTTTTGAAGAGTATGAAACGAAAAGGAGGTTGGTCATTGAGCCAGCCTCTTTTTGAGTATGATATAATAGTTCTATGAGATTAGATAAATTTTTAGTTACCTGCGCAGTAGGGAGTCGAACGGAGGTCAAAAACTTGCTCAAGGCTGGGCGCGTGACGGTAAATGGTAAAAAAGAAAAGTCAGCTAAACTGCAGATTAATGAAGAAAGAGATGAGATTCGCTTTGATGGCCAAGTGCTAGAGTATGAAGAGTTTGTCTACTACATGATGAACAAGCCCCAAGGAGTCATTTCAGCGACTGAGGATTCTAAACACAGAACAGTGTTGGACTTGTTGGATGATATTGCTCAGACCAAGGAAGTTTTTCCAGTAGGGCGCTTGGATATTGACACGCATGGCCTCCTGCTTTTGACCAATGACGGCCAGCTTGCCCATGCTCTTCTTTCACCAAAACGTCATGTGGATAAGACCTATCTGGCACACGTCGAGGGAATTATGACCCAAGAAGATGTGGAGACATTTGTCAAGGGCATTCCGCTCAAGGATTTTACCTGCCAGCCAGCTAAGCTGGAGATTGTGTCGGTAGATTCAGTAAAGAATCAAAGTCTGGTTCGTGTGACCATTGCTGAAGGGAAGTTCCATCAAGTCAAGCGTATGGTGGCCTACTGTGGCAAGGAAGTGTTGGACTTACAACGTTTGACGATGGGAACTCTAGTCTTGGATGAGAACTTAGAACAAGGAGAATGGCGTCGCTTGACCAAGGAGGAGTTAGAAGTTCTCTTTGCAAGTATTGCTTAATTTGCTTTATATTAGAAAAAGGTGAGGAGAATGTCCTTACCTTTTTCATTTTTCAGTTGCTTCCTTTGTGAAAAGAGTTATAATAGACAGTAGAATAAAAGGAGGAATCTATGAACGCGATTCAAGAATCATTTACTGATAAACTATTTGCTAACTATGAAGCAAATGTCAAATACCAAGCGATCGAAAATGCTGCCAGCCACAATGGGATTTTTGCAGCCCTAGAACGTCGCCAAAGCCATGTAGACAATACACCTGTTTTCTCATTGGATTTGACCAAGGACAAGGTTACTAACCAGAAAGCGTCTGGTCGTTGCTGGGTGTTTGCAGCTCTCAACACCTTCCGCCACAAACTCATCTCTCAATACAAGCTCGAAAACTTTGAATTGTCACAAGCCCACACATTCTTCTGGGACAAGTACGAGAAATCCAACTGGTTCTTGGAGCAAGTCATTGCGACTGCAGACCAAGACTTGACGAGCCGCAAGGTTAGCTTCCTACTCCAAACTCCACAACAAGATGGTGGTCAATGGGATATGGTCGTTGCCCTCTTTGAGAAATACGGTGTCGTGCCCAAGTCTGTTTACCCTGAGTCTATCTCATCTAGCAACAGCCGTGAGCTCAATGCAATTCTTAACAAATTGCTTCGTCAAGATGCCCAAATCTTGCGTGATTTGCTTGCTTCTGGTGCAGACCAAGCGACTGTTCAAGCTAAGAAAGAAGACCTCTTGCAAGAAATCTTTAACTTCCTTGCTATGTCACTAGGTCTTCCACCACGTAAATTTGACTTTGCTTATCGCGATAAGGATGATAACTACCAAAGTGAAAAAGGAATCACACCACAAGAGTTTTACAAGAAATATGTCGACCTTCCTCTAGAAGATTATGTTTCGGTTATCAACGCTCCAACCGCTGACAAGCCATACGGTAAATCTTACACAGTTGAGATGTTGGGAAATGTCGTTGGCAGCCGTGCAGTTCGCTACATCAACGTTCCAATGGAACGCTTGAAAGAATTGGCGATTGCCCAAATGCAAACAGGAGAAACTGTTTGGTTTGGTTCAGATGTCGGCCAACTTAGCAACCGCAAAGCCGGAATCCTTGCGACAGATGTTTATGACTTTGAATCAAGCATGGATATTCAACTCACTCAAGACAAAGCTGGACGTTTGGACTACAGCGAAAGTTTGATGACCCACGCCATGGTCTTGACAGGTGTGGATTTGGATGAAAATGGCAAGTCAACCAAGTGGAAGGTTGAAAACTCATGGGGAGAAAAGGTCGGTACAGATGGTTACTTCGTTGCCTCAGATGCTTGGATGGATGAATACACTTACCAAATCGTTGTCCGTAAGGAATTGCTGACAGCAGAAGAACAAGCTGCCTATGAAGCAGAACCAATCGTACTTGCACCATGGGATCCAATGGGAGCCTTGGCAGAATAAAGTCTAAAGAAAAGAGGTTAGGGGAATCCTAGCCTTTTCTTAGTGCTTCTTAAAGTGGTGATAGATAATGCTTGCCAAGGGAGTTCTTCTTAGTTTGAGTCTTTAAGTGACAGAGGGAAAGATATGTGTTATTATAGCAGTACAAAAGGATATCGGAGTAGAAATGAAGTATTTAAGCAGCCAAGACATCAAGGATCGTCAACGAAATATCAGTGACATTAAACCTTATAAAACAACCAAGGAAATCATTTTTTCAAATATCTTTACCTTTTTTAATGCTATGAACTTGGCTCTGGCAGTTCTGGTAGCCACAACCTTGCGATTTGAAAATATGCTCTTTTTAGGTGTGATTGCTATCAATACAGCCATTGGGATTTTCCAAGAAGTGCGTTCAAAAAATGCCTTAGAAAAGCTAAGTTTGCTTGGTAAAAGTAAGTACAAAGTCAATCGAGATGGTCAAACAATCGAGATTGATCCAGAGGACATCGTTCTGGGTGAGTATCTGCATCTCAATCTGGGTGATCAGGTGCCTGTCGATGCAGAAGTTCTTGAAGGGAATATTGAAGTTGATGAGTCCTTGCTGACTGGTGAGAGTGATTCAGTCTTTAAAACGGTTGGTGACCAGCTGATGAGCGGAAGCAATGTCGTTAGCGGTACTTGTCTGGTCACGGCGACGGCTGTGGGGCAGGATAGTTATATCAACAAACTCGCAAAATCCAGCAAGGAATTCAAAAAATACCCTTCTCAACTACGCGATTACATGGATAAGATTTTAAAAATCGTCTCGATCTTGCTGGTGCCAGTTGCCATTCTGCTCTATATCAGAGGTTTTAGTCTAGGACGGTCTTATGTTGAGATTGTTTTAGGAAGTTCAGGTGCCTTGGTCGGCATGATTCCAGAGGGTTTGATTCTCTTGGTTAGCGTCTCCCTAGCGGTAGCAGCCATGAAGTTGGTTAAAAAGAAGGTTCTAGTGCAGGAACTATACTGTGTAGAGACCTTGGCGCGTGTAGATGTTCTTTGTTTTGATAAAACGGGGACGATCACGACTGGTAATATGAAGGTCCAAGAAATAGATGATAAGCTAGCAGAGAAACTATCTTCTTATCTAGCTTATTTCGAGGATGAAAATGCAACTTCCCGAGCTCTGAAGACGTACTTAATGTGTGAGAAAAAATGGGAAGTTCAAGAAGTTGGTGCCTTTTCAAGTAAAAACAAGTATTCCTTTGTCCAAGTAAAAGAGGGTGGGACCTATTTCTTCGGTGCTTATGAATTTCTAGGCTTTACCCAGCCGATGGATCCTTACTATGAACATCTAAAACAGCAAGGTTTTCGAATCTTGACACTCGCTCATAGCAAGGACCAGATTACTACCCCAGCCAATATGGAATTACTAGGTAACGTCGTTCTGTCAGATGAGATTAAGGATAATACCAAGGAAACCTTTGACTATTTCGAGTCTCAGGGAGTGGAAGTAAAGATTATCAGTGGAGATAATCATGTGGCTGTATATGGGGTTGCTCGTAAGGCAGGTTTTAAAGAAGAAGCCCGTGCGATTGATATGACCAAGGTGAGTGATGAGAACTTTGAAAGAGTGGTTTTGGAGCATGATATCTTTGGTCGCGTGACACCAGAGCAGAAAGAAAAGATGGTGACCGTTTTGCAGAATGCTGGGAAAACAGTCGCCATGAGTGGTGATGGTGTCAATGATGTTCTGGCTCTCAAAAAAGCAGATATTAGTTTTGCTATGAATGGAGCCACCAGTGCAGCAAAAAGCGTCTCCAATATTGTTTTTCTCACAGATGACTTTGCAGTATTTTATGATATCTTGATGGAAGGACGCCGGGTCATTAACAACATCCAAAAGGTAGCCTCTCTTTTTCTAACAAAGACCTTCTTCTCCATCGTTTTTGCCATTTTGAGTGTGGTATTTGGTTTGGAATTTGCCTTTATCCCCATTCAGTTTACAATCATTTCAGCCATTACGATTGGGATTCCATCCTTCTTCCTGACTTTTGAGTCCAATAAAGAAAAGGTTAGCACTCACTTTATGAGAGATATCCTAACCAACGCGGCGATTGGTGGTGGCGTTCTGGTTGCTAGTGTTCTTTTGACCAATTTCTTTATCACTGTCCCAGGTCAGGTCAAATTTATTTGCTTCCTCCTTGCCCTGATCAATGGTCTGTGTCTAGTTGCCAAGGTCAGCTTGCCTTTTAATCGATACAAGATGCTTTTGCTCACGTTTTTGAGCCTTGCAGCCCTTGTTGGTGTACTTGCCAATACTTTTATCCTACAGGGAGCTTTTGTGCCTTTAGAAGCCAAACAGCTACTCTATGTTGCCATACTAGCAGTGGTGATTGGGTGCTTTCATTATCTTACTAGGAGAAAAAGTTGATACATAAAAAGAATCAGGTTTAATCCTGATTCTTTTTTGTTTATATATTCTCACCGAGATTACATGATACCGAAGAAACGAGCTGCGATACCAACTGCAAAGAGGGCAAGGATGATTGTGATTGGAGATACTTTTTTCTTAAGCAACCACATGCAAAGGAAAGTAAGGAGAAGTCCCATCAATCCTGGAATCAATGAGTCCAACTGACCTTGAAGCGTTTGTGGTTGAACTCTATCTAGGCTCATACCACTAAGCGCTTGACCAAGAATGCCCTTCAACTCAGCTCCTGTAACAGGACCTTCTGGGAAGTTGATGTAGGCACCTTCTGACAATTGTTTGCCTGGAAGGTTGATAGTGAAGTTGATGGATACCCAACGTTGTACAAGAACGGCAAGGATGAACATACCAAGGATAGAAGCACCTTTAGTGATGTCTTTCAAGATACCACCAGACATGTCTTTAGTGATCTCAGATCCAGCTTTGTAACCGAACTCTTGTGTGTACCATAGGAAGGCCATACGGATAGCATTCCATCCGAAGAAGAAGAGAAGTGGACCAACAAGGTTACCAGATGCAGCAAGTGATGCACCAAGAGCTCCAAGGATAGGACGAACTGTAAACCAGAATACTGGGTCACCGATACCAGCAAGAGGTCCCATCATACCGATTTTAACCCCTTGGATAGCCGCGTCGTCGATTTCAACACCGTTAGCGCGCTCTTCTTCAAGTGCAAGAGTAACCCCCATGATTGGAGCAGCGACGTATGGGTGAGTGTTGAAGAATTCAAGGTGGCGCTCAAGAGCAGCCGCTTGGTCTTCTTTTTTAGTGTACAATTTTTTGATAGCTGGGATCAATGAGTAAGCCCAACCCAAGTTTTGCATACGTTCGTAGTTCCAAGAACCTTGAAGGAATTGTGAACGCCACCAAACTTTTTGACGATCTGATTTTGATAATTGAATTTTTTCAGCCATGATTGTTCCCCTTTCTAGTAGTCTTCTAGGATATCACCGATTGGGTCGTTAGAAGTTGCAGCTCCGCCGCCACCGTTTCCACCTTGTTTTGTAAGGTTAAGGTAGATGAAGGCAAGGGCAACACCGATGACACCAAGGGCAATCAAAGTCAATTGAGAGATTGCTGCAAGAGCAAAACCGATAGCGAAGAATGGCCATACTTCACGAGTTGCCATCATGTTGATAACCATAGCGTAACCAACGGCAACGACCATAGCACCACCGACAGCCATACCACCGTTCAACCAGTCTGGCATCAATTTGAGAGCATCTTGAACGGCAGAAGCAGGGATAGCGATAAGGAAGGCAGCAGGGATTGCAATACGAAGACCTTGAAGAAGAAGTGCAACAAAGTGAGCACGTTCAACAGCCGCAATATTTCCTTCTTTAGCAGCAGCGTCAGCAGTGTGAACCAAGGCAACTGAGATTGTACGAACAATCATAGTCAAGAAAAGTCCAGCTACGGCAAGAGGAATAGCTGTTGCCGTAGCAACGGCGATACCTTCAGTAGTAAAGTTACCACCTTTGATCAAGATGATTGCTGCAGCAACAGATGCAAGAGCAGCGTCAGGAGCTACGGCAGCTCCGATGTTTGCCCAACCAAGGGCGATCATTTGAAGAGATCCACCAAGCATAACACCTGCTTCGAGGTTACCAGTTGCAAGTCCGATAAGGGTACATGCGACGATTGGTTGATGGAATTGGAATTGGTCGAGGATACCTTCAAGACCTGCAAGGAAGGCAACAACTACAACCAAGATAGCAGAAATGATTGAAATATCTGACATGGTTTTATTCCTTTTCTATTTAGTTTTAATAAAGTATTTAATCCTGTTTTCAAAAATGATAGAAACAGATTAACATTATTGAACATTTGCTTTCTTAATCAAGTCAAACAAATCTTTTTTCGTGTCGTTTGGTACTTTACGTACGTCAAATTCAACACCGAGGTCACGCAATTTTTCAAAGGTTGCAACGTCTTCTTTGTCCATAGACAAAACGTTGTTAATCATTGTTTTACCTGTTGAGTGAGCCATAGAACCAACGTTAAGGGTCTTGATTGGCACGCCACCTTCGATAGCACGAAGTGCATCTTGTGGAGTTTCAAACAAGATAAGGGCATGAGTTTCTCCGAAACGTGGGTCTTTTGCAACGTCGATCAATTTCTGGATTGGGACAACGTTGGCTTTTACTCCATTAGGAGCTGCTTGTTTGATCAATTCTTTACGCAACTCGTCGTTTGCAACGTTGTCTGAAGCAACGATGATACGATCTGCTTTTGAATCTGGAGTCCAAGCAGTGGCAACCTGACCGTGAAGGAGACGAGTGTCTAGACGAGCAAGGTTGATTTTCAGTTTACCGTCACCGATAACTGTTCCTTCTGGAATAGCAGCTTGTGAAACTGGAGCAGCTGCAGCAGTTGCAACTTCCTCAACTGGGTTAAGCTCTTCTGGAAGAGCCTTGATGCCATCTTTGGCTTCTTTAATGATATTCGCAGCGACTTTATCCACACCTGCATTCGCGTCCATAAGGCGCTCTGTGTAGGCTTGGATCAACATCGGCAAGTTCAGTCCTGTGATGATGGCAAACTTACGTTCTGGATTTTCTCCCATTACGCGGCTAGCTTGGTTGAATGGAGATCCACTCCAAAGGTCAGCCAATACTAGAACCTCATCTTCTGCGTCAAATGCAGCCACAGCGTTGTTGAATTTAGCGTAAAGGTCATCTGGACCTTCATTTGGCATAAAGGTTACAACTTGAACCTTTTCTTGTTCACCAAAGATCATAGATCCTGACTGATGAATACCCGCAGCAAATTCGCCGTGGCTCGCAATAATGATTCCGATACTCATTATTGTCATTCCTCCTTATAAAATGTTTGACTGTATGTTTAAGAAAACTTTAAGCCTAACTTTAAGTATAAACCGTTTTCATATAAAAATCAACTACTTTTTCTAAAAAGATGTAAAAGTTTTCATAGAATGACTTTTTAAAAATATTAATATATCAATGTTTTTTGAGAGATAAATGAAAATGGTAATAGAAAATTTAATATAAAAATACAGAAAATAAGCCGCTTTAGTGAAAATAAAATGAAAACAAAAAGGAAAGATTGCGACCATGCAATCTTCCCTTTTATAAGAATAAATTTTGTAAAGCGCGGGCAACTCCATCTTCTTCGTTGGTCAGAGGAAGTTGTTCGTCTGCATATGGAAGAAGAGCAGGATTGGCGTTTTTCATAGCATATCCCTTGCCTGCAAATGCCAACATTTCAGTGTCATTATGCTCATCACCAAAGGCGATTAAGTCTTTTTTATCACGATTCATCACATTGAGCAAGTACTCTAGAGCAAAAGCCTTGTTTACACCCTTGGGAGTACACTCGAGGATGTTGAGGGGCCCGCCCCAGGTATTGATAGCTAGTTGGTGCTGATAAAAACGATTCATCTCGTCCGCTAAAGCGTATTTGTCTTCAGCCCTTGTTTGCAAGAGGATGCAGTTGGGATCTTTGGTTACTCGTTCAGGTTTGAATTGATTTTCTGGCCGGAAGTTCTCTACGCCAAATAGTTTAGGATCTGCAATTTCTTCATTCGGTGTCGTGATATAGAATTTTTTTCGATATTCTCCCGCAATAAAATCAGCCTGGATGTCCTCCGTGCGCTTGACCATGTCTAGGAGGTATTTTTTGTCCAAGGTCAGGCACTTTTCATGCTCCCAAGTCTGTCCTGGTAGATGGGTAAGGGAGCCGTTAAAGTTAATCATGGGAGTATGCAATTCTAGCTCACGATAGAAGTCTTTTGCCATACGATACGGACGGCCTGTCGTGATGATGACATGGTGTCCTTTTTCTGAAATTTTTTTGATCGTCTCTTTGGTGAAATCGGAGAGCTTGCTTTCATTATTTAGCAGGGTTCCGTCCAAATCGACTGCGATAATTTTTTTAGTCATATAAACCTTCCTAGTCGTTTCCAGATAAGATGTCTACTATTATATCAAAAAGAAGGAAGAAAAGCAGATAAGAACAAAAACTACAGTTGCTTTGATTTATTAAATAAATCAAACAAACATATTGAAAAGGTGAATGATAAATGATATAATACTAATATTGTTCGTAAAAAACAAAAGGAGATTAAAGATGGACAAACTATTTAAACTAAAAGAGCACGGGACAGATGTCCGTACAGAGGTGCTTGCTGGTTTAACAACATTCTTTGCAATGAGTTATATTCTCTTTGTAAACCCTCAAATGCTTTCCCAAACGGGTATGCCTGTTCAAGGTGTGTTCTTGGCAACGATTATCGGTTCTGTAGTAGGTACTTTGATGATGGCTTTCTATGCTAATTTGCCGTACGCACAAGCACCAGGTATGGGACTAAATGCCTTCTTTACATTTACAGTTGTATTTGGGATGGGCTATACTTGGAAAGAGGCTCTTGGTATGGTCTTCATTTGTGGAATTATTTCACTGATTATTACCTTAACAAATGTTCGTAAAATGATCATCGAATCTATTCCAACAACACTTCGTTCAGCTATTTCGGCTGGTATTGGTGTTTTCCTTGCCTATGTTGGAATTAAGAATGCTGGTCTCTTGAAATTCTCAATCGATCCAGGTACTTATACGGTAGCAGGTGAAGGAGCAGACAAGGCTCAAGCTGCACTTACTGCAAACTCCGCAGCTGTTCCAGGATTGGTAGACTTCAATACTCCAGCCGTATTGGTGGCTCTTGCAGGTTTGGCTATTACCATTTTCTTTGTTGTTAAAGGCATCAAGGGTGGAATCATTCTTTCTATTTTAACAACGACTGTGCTTGCCATTGCTGTTGGTGTTGTCAAATTATCAGGGATTGACTTTGCTAGCAACAATCTTTCAGCAGCGGTTAATGATTTAGGAACTTTGTTTGGTGCTGCTCTTGGTTCAGAAGGTTTAGGATCTTTGATTTCAAACACTTCGCGTTTACCAGAAACCTTGATGGCTATTCTTGCCTTCTCACTAACGGATATTTTTGATACAATCGGTACTCTTATCGGTACTGGTGAAAAAGTTGGTATTGTTGCGACAAGTGGGGAAAACCATGAGTCCGCTAAATTGGACAAGGCTCTATACTCTGACTTGGTGGCAACTTCGGTAGGTGCCATTGCAGGTACTTCAAACGTTACGACCTATGTTGAATCTGCGGCTGGTATCGGTGCTGGTGGACGTACTGGTTTGACAGCCCTAGTGGTTGCGATCTGTTTTGCTCTATCTAGCTTCTTTAGCCCACTTCTAGCGATTGTTCCGACAGCTGCAACAGCACCAATTTTGATCATCGTCGGAATCATGATGCTTTCTAACTTGAAAAATATCCCTTGGGATGATATGGCTGAAGCGGTTCCTGCCTTCTTCACATCTATCTTTATGGGATTCAGCTACTCTATCACACAAGGGATTGCTGTTGGTTTCTTGACATATACCTTGACAAAAGTTGTCAAAGGTCAAGCCAAGGATGTGCACGTGATGATTTGGATTTTGGATGCCTTGTTTATCCTTAACTATATCAGTATGGCGCTATAAATGGTATAATAGAAAAAGGGGAGTCTCCCCTTTTTCTTATAAGGAGGTACATCATGAAAGATAAGACGATTTGGCAAGAGGTTTTAAACAGAGGGAAATGGGTGATCATCCTTTTGGTAGCTTTTGTTCTATCTCAATTTCCCATAGGACTTGCTTTGTTTTTAGCAAACAAACAGTTTCCGATTTTACAGTCAGGGCTCTTAGTAGGTGCTCTATCCATAGTCGTTTTGATTGTATTCATTATTGGTGCACGAAAAACACAACTTGCTACTTTTAATCTATCCTTTTTTAAGGCAAAAGACTTGGCTCGCTTGGTACTGAGTTATCTGGTGATTTTTGCGACAAATCTCTTGGGTTCACTACTGCTTCGACTAACAAATGAGGCAACAACCAGTAACCAATCAATACTGAATGGTTTGGTTCAGAATAGTTCCTTGATTTCAACTTTCTTCCTACTAGTCTTGATTGCGCCGATTTGTGAAGAAATTTTGTGTCGTGGGATTATTCCAAAAAAGATCTTCCGCGGAAAAGAAAAACTAGGTTTTATTGTTGGTGCAATCGTCTTTGCCTTGCTTCATATGCCAACCAATCTACCTTCTGTGATTATTTATGGAGGAATGTCAACGGTTTTGACTTGGACAGCCTATAAGACTGAGCGTTTGGAGATGTCCATTTTGCTTCATATGATTCTCAATGGTATTGCATTTTGTTTGTTGGCCTTATTGGTATTGATTAGTAGAAATCTAGGTCTATCATTCTAAACCATTAGCCGCTTGGAAAAGATGAATACTAGCGTATCCATCTTTTTCTTTTTATGGTAAAATAGAGAAATAATGTGGTGAAAAACCTTGAGGAGTGACCTTATGTTCAGTAAAGCTAGTCAGGCAAAAACAGCTATTTGTGGAATTATCAATGTAACACCAGATTCCTTTTCGGATGGTGGTCAGTTTTTTGCTGTTGACCAGGCGCTTCAGCAAGCCCGTAAATTGATAGCTGAAGGAGCTAGCATGCTTGATATCGGTGGAGAATCGACTCGGCCGGGCAGTAGCTATGTTGAGATAGAAGAGGAAATCCAGCGTGTTGTTCCAGTGATTAAAGCTATCTGTGAGGAAAGTGATGTTCTCATTTCCATCGATACTTGGAAAAGTCAGGTGGCAGAGGCTGCTTTGGCTGCTGGTGCCAATCTGGTAAATGACATTACGGGTCTCATGGGAGATGAGAAAATGGCGGATGTGGTTGCTAAGGCTGGTGCGAAAGTAGTCATCATGTTTAATCCAGTCATGGCTCGACCTCAGCACCCTAGTTCGCTCATATTTCCTCATTTTGGTTTTGGGCAAGCTTTTACAGAGGAAGAGTTAGCTGACTTTGAAAAAATGCCAATTGAAGACTTGATGGAGGCTTTCTTTGAACGAGCACTAGCGAGAGCCAATCAAGCTGGGATAGCAAGAGAAAACATTTTGCTGGATCCGGGAATTGGTTTTGGTCTCACCAAGAAGGAAAATCTACTTCTTCTACGGGACCTTGATAAATTGCATCAGCAGGGCTATCCAATCTTTCTTGGTGTTTCGCGCAAGCGGTTTGTTATCAATATCCTTGAGGAGAATGGCTTTGAAGTCAATCCTGAGACGGAAGTCGGTTTCCGAAATCGGGACACCGCTTCGGCTCATGTAACCAGTATCGCTGCGAGACAGGGTGTGGAAGTGGTGCGCGTGCACGATGTTGCCAGTCACAGGATGGCAGTTGAAATTGCGTCAGCCATTCGTTTGGCAGATGATGCAGAAAATCTAGATTTAAAACAATATAAGTAAGATGAACGAAATTGAAAACAATCAGTGGATTGCCCACTACCGGACGGACCAACCACATTTTGGCTTGGAACGCATGGTAGAACTCCTAGCTCTGCGAGGCAATCCCCAGCTCAAACTCAAGGTCATCCATATCGGAGGGACCAACGGCAAGGGGTCTACCATTGCTTTTTTGAAAAAGATGCTGGAAAACCTAGGGCTGAGAGTTGGGGTGTTCAGCTCGCCCTATCTTATTCATTATACGGATCAGATTAGCATTAATGGGGAATCCATCCCAGAAACTAGGCTAGAAGCCCTCATGGCAGACTATCAGTCTTTGCTTGAGGGGGAATCTGCTGATAATTTGCAGGGAACAACCGAGTTTGAGATTATCACTGCACTAGCTTATGATTATTTTGCCACTGAAAAAGTTGATGTGGGCATCATGGAAGTCGGCATGGGTGGACTTCTGGATAGCACCAATGTCTGCCAGCCAATTTTAACAGGAATTACGACCATTGGACTGGATCATGTAGCCCTACTTGGTGACACCTTGGAAGCCATAGCAGAGCAGAAGGCTGGTATTATCAAACAAGGCATTCCATTAGTGACAGGTCATATTGTTCCTGAAGCCTTGGCTGAGATTGACTCCATTGCAGAAGATAAAAATGCATCGAGACTTGCCTATGGGAAAGATTATCAGGTCAGTCACCAAAAGAGTGTTGTGACAGGCGAAATCTTTGACTATATTAGTTCTGTCAGACAAGGTCGCTTTCAAACAGGCCTGCTTGGCTTGCACCAGGTAGAAAATGCGGGGATGGCGCTTGCTCTCTTAGACACTTATTGTCAGGAGACTGGGCGAGAATTAGCAAGTAATGACTTGGTTGCTCAAGCTTTGAAAGAGACCAGATGGCCAGGGCGTTTGGAGGTCGTGTCTAGCGACCCCTTGATGATTTTGGATGGGGCCCACAATCCCCATGCTATCAAGGCTTTACTAGCAACCTTACAAGAACGCTTTGAGGATTATCATAAGGAAATCCTCTTTACCTGCATCAAAACCAAGGCTTTGGAGGATATGCTGGACTTGCTAGGGGAAATGCCAGATACCGAGCTTACCCTTACACATTTTGACGATAGTCGGGCGACTGATGAAAGCGTGCTGAAAGAGACAGCCAAGTCTAGAAATCTCAATTACCAAAGTTGGCAGGATTTTCTAGAGCAGAAATTGACAGATAAAAATGAAGAGAAAGAAACAGTTAGGATTGTCACAGGTTCCTTGTATTTCTTGAGCCAAGTGAGAGCCTATCTGATGGAGAGGAAGAACGAGAATGGATACACAAAAGATTGAAACGGCTGTAAAAATGATTATCGAAGCTGTTGGTGAGGACGCTAACCGCGAGGGCTTGCAGGAAACACCTGCTCGTGTAGCCCGTATGTACCAAGAAATTTTTTCAGGTCTTGGCCAAACTGCTGAGGAACACCTGTCAAAATCCTTTGAGATTATTGATGATAATATGGTAGTGGAAAAGGATATTTTTTTCCATACTATGTGTGAGCACCACTTCTTGCCCTTTTATGGGAGAGCGCACATTGCCTACATTCCAGATGGACGTGTAGCAGGCTTGTCCAAACTTGCCCGTACGGTTGAAGTTTATTCTAAAAAACCACAAATTCAAGAGCGTTTGAATATTGAGGTGGCCGATGCCTTGATGGACTATCTGGGTGCTAAAGGAGCCTTTGTTGTCATTGAGGCGGAACATATGTGTATGAGCATGCGTGGTGTCAGAAAGCCAGGCACGGCAACCTTGACGACAGTAGCGCGAGGTGTATTTGAAACAGATAAAGACCTCCGAGACCAGGCTTATCGTTTAATGGGACTATAATACCCTTCGAAAATCAAATTCAAACCACGTCAGCTTCCATCTGCAACCTCAAAACGGTGTTTTGAGCAGCCTGCGGCTAGCTTCCTAGTTTGCACTTTGATTTTCATTGAGTATAAAAAGAATCCGCTTCATGCGGATTTTTCTAGAAAGGACTAGTTATGGATCAACTGCAGATTAAAGATTTGGAAATTTTTGCCTATCATGGTCTTTTTCCAAGTGAGAAAGAATTGGGGCAGAAGTTTGTTATTTCCGCAAGCTTATCCTATGATATGACCAAGGCGGCGACAGACTTGGATTTAACAGCATCTATCCATTACGGAGAATTGTGTCAGCAGTGGACGACTTGGTTTCAGGAAAGCACTGAGGATTTGATTGAAACGGTAGCTTACAAACTCGTTGAACGTACCTTTGAGACCTATCCTCTTGTCCAAGAGATTGAGTTGGAACTAAAAAAACCGTGGGCTCCAGTGCATTTACCATTGGATACCTGCTCGGTGACCATTCACCGTCGTAAGCAACGGGCCTTTATCGCCCTAGGAAGTAATATGGGAGATAAGCAAGCAAACTTGGAACAAGCTATTGACAACCTGCGAGCTCGAGGCATCTATATTCTCAAAGAGTCCAGTGTCTTGACGACGGAGCCTTGGGGTGGTGTGGAGCAGGATAGCTTTGCCAATCAGGTGATTGAAGTAGAAACCTGGTTGCCAGCATCAGTCTTGTTAGAAACATTATTAGCCATCGAGTCAGAAATGGGGCGGGTGAGAGAAGTGCATTGGGGGCCTCGTTTGATTGATTTGGACCTGCTTTTTGTAGAAGACCAAGTCATCTATACAGACGAGCTCATCTTGCCTCATCCTTATATAGCAGAACGCCTCTTTGTCCTTGAGCCGTTAGTGGAAATAGCTCCCCATTTTATCCATCCAATCCTAAAGCAACCAATTCGGTACTTGGTTGACCAGTTGGAGCAAGGAAATGCCTAAGCTTTCCGAGACCTATAGCAAGTGGAAGAGTATCGGGGAGGGACTACTTGCTATTGTTTTAGGGCTTCTCTTGATTCGTTTTGGACAAGTTATTCCGCGAATGGGGTACCAGTTGCTGATGGGCTACTTTTCCTTGTCAGCAGTTTGGCACTTGTTGACTCGCTGGTTTCAAGATAAAAAACGTCGGGAAAATATCTTTGTAACCTTGGGCAAGCTGGTGGTAGCGGCTCTGGTGTTTGACTCTATCATCTTGCAAGACCTTGCCCTCTATCTCCTGGTTTTTATCATTGCGAGCTACCAGCTGTTTACGGGCATCATTAGTCTTGTGACTTGGTCTCTCTATCGAAAAAATGCCATTCATCCTCGGCTCCATCATCTCTTCGATGCTGTATGGATGATAGGATTCGGGCTTTATAGCATCTCTCCTTTTCACGATGCAGCGAATTTTGAATTGCTCTTGCTTGGGTTTTACTTGCTCATGCTAGGAGCCAGTAGCCTCCGGGACGGTTTCTTTTTTGAAAAGATAGAAAACAATCCCAAGCTGAAACGACGTATGCGAATGACTCTGCCGATCTTTGTGACAGCGCTGATCCCTATTAGTACCTTGCGCAAACTAAATGAGTGGCTGGCAAATCATGAAAGCCAAGAAGGGGAAGTTCATTCAGAAAGAAAAAACGACCAGACGGTTGATCTGGAAATTTTTGTCCATACCTCAGAAACCTCTTTCTTCCTTGCTATGGGACATGTGGATATTTGTTATCAAGGGAAGGTTATTTCCTATGGTTCGTATGATCCCCACTCGGAACGTTTATTCGGCATGGTTGGAGACGGTGTCTTGTTTAAGGCCAATCGGGAAAAATACATAGAGCTCTGTAAGAGGGAAAGTCAGAAGACCTTGTTTGCTTATGGTCTGAGTTTGACGGACCAACAGAAAGCAGCCATCCAAGCTCGTCTAGTAGAGATAGAAGACCTGTTAATTCCTTGGGAACCAAGTTCACAGTTGATGAAAAGAAGAGAGGGCGAGGTCAAGCATACCTACTCCTACCAACTGAAACAGGAAGCGGATGCGACCCTCTATAAATTCAGCTCATCCGAGTTTAAGACCTACTTTGTTCTCAGTACCAATTGTGTTTTGCTGGCAGACTCTATCGTGGGAAAAGCTGGGACTGATATATTGAGTCCCCAAGGTTTCATTGTGCCAGGGACTTATCAGGATTATCTTGACTTAGAGTATACAAAACCAAACGGTCTAGTAGTTAGTCGATCCATTTATTAGAAAAAGAAAACTCTAGTTCCTCAGCAGTTTGCGCCGAGAAGCTAGAGTTTTTAAAATAGGTCATTTTCTTCTGGAAGGAGGATGGTTTCTCTGCCGTCTAGGTCTAAAACAAGGACCCTAGGCGGGTAAAGCGGATCAAAAGGATGATTGAAATCAAAATCGATGCTAGTCGGAAGATGCTGGCTAGAAAAATGGAAGGTGATGGTCCCCTTATTGTTGAGCAGTTGAAACTCAAGTTCTTCTTCTAATTCAAAGACATTTTTCAGGAAATGATCGATAATATACCATAAAGAGTCAATGACATCATCAGGCAAGCTGGTCACGACACCAAAACTAGCGGAACGTCTCTGTGTATTTGTAAAAGCCATGTTTTCCTCCCCCTTTTATTTTCCTTATCATACAGCAAAATGTCTTAAAAATCAAGAAATCCTACTTGCTTTTTCAAAATGGGAATAAACTGTGAAATTTTTTCAAAGTTTCTCTAAAAAATACTTGAAAGTGTTTACAATAAGTGATAAAATGGAGTAAGTAGATGCGTGAAAGCGAAATTTTCATTATAGAAAGGAAACGGAATGAACACAGATGATACAGTAACGATTTATGACGTCGCCCGTGAAGCAGGAGTTTCGATGGCAACAGTTAGCCGTGTCGTTAATGGCAACAAGAATGTTAAAGAGAACACTCGAAAAAAAGTCCTAGAAGTGATTGATCGCTTGGACTATCGTCCAAATGCGGTAGCCCGTGGTTTAGCTAGCAAGAAAACAACGACAGTCGGAGTTGTGATTCCGAACATTACCAATGGCTATTTCTCAACACTTGCTAAGGGGATTGACGACATTGCTGAAATGTACAAGTATAACATTGTCCTTGCAAATAGTGATGAGGATGATGAAAAGGAAGTTTCAGTGGTCAACACTCTTTTTTCAAAACAAGTCGATGGGATTATCTTTATGGGCTATCACTTGACTGAAAAGATTCGTTCAGAGTTTTCTCGTTCACGGACACCGGTTGTTCTTGCTGGTACTGTGGATGTAGAACACCAACTTCCAAGTGTCAATATCGACTACAAACAAGCAACGATTGATGCTGTAAGCTACCTTCTCAAAGAAAATGAGAAAATTGCTTTTGTGAGTGGACCACTCGTCGATGATATCAATGGCAAGGTTCGTTTGATTGGTTATAAGGAAGCCTTGAAAAAAGCTGGACATTCTTATAGCGAGGGCTTGGTCTTCGAATCAAAATACAGCTATGACGATGGCTATGCCTTGGCAGAACGCTTGATTTCATCACAAGCTACAGCCGCAGTTGTAACAGGTGATGAATTGGCTGCGGGTGTGTTGAATGGTTTGGCTGACCACGGTGTGTCTGTGCCAGAAGAGTTTGAAATCATCACGACAGATGACTCTCAGATTGCACGATTCACTCGTCCAAACTTGACGACTATTGCCCAACCTCTTTATGACTTAGGTGCTATCAGCATGCGTATGTTGACGAAGATTATGCATAAGGAAGAGTTGGAAGAACGTGAAGTTCTCTTGCCTCATGGTTTGACAGAACGTCGCTCTACACGAAAACGTAAATAGAAAAAATCAGGGAATCGTGAAGATTTCCTGATTTTGTGTTCTAGAGAAGAGGATTAGCCTTCCATATAGTCTTTCAAAGCTTGTCCTTTTAGTCCAGCATTAAGGGCAATTAATAATTTGAGGCGCGCTTTTTGAGCGTTGAGTTCTTTGACAAAGAAAACACCAGCTCGTTGCAACTGCACTCCTCCACCTTGGTAGGCGTAGACAGGTTCAGCAATGCCATTAAAGCACCGTGAGACCAGGGCGACTGGGATTCCTTTCTGGAGGAGATTTTCCAACTTTTGAGCTGTTTCTTTGGGAACATTGCCTGCTCCAAAAGCCTGAATGACTAAGCCATCCAGCTGTTCCAAGTCTAACATATCGATCAGCTCGTCTGTCATACCGGCATAGGCTGAGATGATGGGAACTAGACCTTGAATATGCTCAAGATCAAAGCGGACACGAGGTTCAGCCGTTTTAAAGTAGAGGATTTCTTGCTTCATGATGAGGCCAAGTGGTCCATGTGTTGGGGTTTGAAAGGTGCTGACGTTGGTCGTATGAGTTTTGGTAACATACTTGGCTGCATGAATCTCGTCGTTCATGACGACCAGCACACCCTTGTCGGCTGCTTTATCATCGCTGGCAACTCGTAAAGCGCTCAGATAGTTATAAACACCGTCGCTACCAAGTTCGTTTGAACTACGCATGGCCCCGGTTAGAACGATGGGGATGGGCGGGATTTTCATGGTATCAAGGAAGTAGGCTGTTTCTTCTAAGGTATCTGTACCATGTGTGATGACAACTCCATCGTAGTTATCAGCTTCCTCTTTAATCTTATGATAGAGTGCAAGCATATGCTTGGGTTTGATATGAGGGCTTGGCAGATTAAAAAAGTCTAGGGCATGAACCTCAATCCCTTCAAGCGGATTGGAAACATGGTTCATGGGATTGTCCTGGCTAGTTACAACGGCACCAGTGGCATCTGCTTGCATGGAAATAGTCCCACCTGTATGTAAAACAAGGATTTTCTTAGGCATGATTTAGTCACTCTTTCTGAAATGTGGTATAATCATTGTAACACAAAAGGGGAGAATGGGACAGGATGGAAGTCAAGGCTGTTTTTTTTGATATCGATGGAACGCTAGTCAACGATCGCAAGAGTGTTTTGAAATCCACTAAGGACGCGATTAAGATTGTCAAAGAGCAAGGAGTGCTTGTTGGAGTAGCGACAGGACGAGGGCCGTTTTTTGTCAAGGAATTGATGGAAGACTTGGACCTAGACTTTGCGGTGACCTACAATGGCCAATACATTTTTAATAAAGAAAAGGTGCTCTTTGCGAGTCCGATTGCTAAGTCAAGCCTGCGTCAACTGATTGCTTACGCTAAAAAGGAGCGTAAAGAAATCGCTCTTGGAACCGAGCACGCCGTTGTTGGTTCGAAAATTATGTCATTTGGTCTCGGATCCTTTTCCCAACTGGTTAGTCGTTTTATTCCGACTGTGCTGACAAGAACCGTTAGCCGTTCCTTTAATCGAATGGTTAGCAAGGCAGTTCCTCAAAAGGAAGACGACCTGCTTAACTTGATTAATCAACCCATTTATCAAGTTTTGATGCTGATGACGCCAGAAGAATCTGAGAAGGCAGCAAGTGATTTTGACGACTTGAAATTAACTCGAAGCAATCCTTTTGCAGCAGATATCATCAACCAAGGAAATTCCAAATTAGAAGGCATTCGCCGAGTCGGGAAAGAATATGGTTTTGATCTCAATCAAGTCATGGCCTTTGGTGATTCAGACAACGATCTGGAAATGTTGGCAGGCGTCGGTATGTCGGTCGCTATGGGAAATGGCAGTAGCAGTGTCAAAGAAGTTGCCAAGCATATTACGGCAAGTAATCAACAAGATGGTATCCACAAGGCGCTCGAGCACTTTGGTGTTTTGGCTTCAGAAAAAGTGTTTGTCAGTCGAGACTACCACTTTAATAAGGTTAAAACCTTCCACCACATGATGGATGAACGAACTCAAGAAGAGCCACAGGCATGGGATGCTGAAGGTGCAACCCACCGCGCAGATTTTAAAATTGAAGAATTAGTAGAGTTTGTTCGCGCAGCAAGTTCTTCGGAGGAAGAATTCCAAAACTCCCTTGCAAGCATGCATGAGGCACTTGATAAGGCGGCAGAGAAAGTGGCGAAAAAGACACCTGCTAAGCAAAATTTGGTCGGTCAAGTGGATGCTTTGATTGACACACTGTATTTTACATACGGTAGTTTTGTTTTGATGGGAGTAGACCCAGAACGCATTTTTGATATTGTCCATGAAGCAAATATGGGGAAGGTTTTCCCTGATGGGAAAGCTCATTTTGACCCAGTTACACACAAGATTTTAAAGCCAGATGACTGGGAAGAAAAATATGCTCCAGAACCTGCCATCCGACAGGAACTACAACGTCAGTTTAAAGCTTATGAGCGACATAAAGAAAGAAAAAATAAAAAATAAGAGAAATTTCTTTTCCCTGGATGAAAAATTCGGGGATTTTTTGAGCTGAAAAACCGAACAATTTTATATATATCACTAATTATTATTAGCATATTTATACTAGAAAAAGAAAAGAAAAAAATGAAAAGATAGTGAAAATAAAGCAACAGGAAATTACATTTCTTACAAAGAATAGTTAAAAAGCTAGATATATTACTGATATATCTAGCTTTTCTTTTAAAAAACATCAAAAAAAGACAAGTCAAATTATTTGATATTTGAAAGTTTATGTGTTAGAATAAATTCAGAAAGCGAATAAATATAAAATCCTCATGCTACTACAATATGCTCTTTTTTAAGACAGAAAGTCAACTTGTTTATTTCAGGCCTGTTAACAAGTTGATGTGAGGAGTTCACTCTAGCTTTGAGGTTTAGTTATAAAATTGTGCACAATTGCTTTCCAAATTTTTATTATTTTAATTTTCAAGTTTAAAAATTAAAGAATTAAGAGGTTGAAATGAAGAAAAAATATACCTATTTGACAGCTTCTGTTTTAACAGCTGTAACAATGCTTCCAACTTTTGCACCAAGTGAAGCTCACGCTGCTTACAATTGGAATGGAAATAATAGCTACTATACAAGAACTAGCCGTCGTTCAAGCAATCGTACTTCTAACCGTACTACTGCAAATCGTAGCCGTACATCAAACTATACTGTAAGAAGTTACGGCTACAATAGTTATTACCCAAGCTATAACTATGGCTACAATAGCTACTACCCAAGCTATAACTATGGATATGGTAGCTACTACCCAAGTTACAACTACGGTTACAATAATTGGAATAACTACTATGGCTATGGCAACAGTAGCAACTACTATGGTTATAACTATTGGAATAATTACAACAACCTTGCTAGCGATGAAAACTATATTTACTGGAATGGCAATCACTACTACCGTATGAACGATGGTAGCTTCCGTATTTATCGTAACGGTCAGTGGAAACCTTTGACAAACAATAGTAATAACAACTCATCTACTAACAACTTGGAAAACGATCCTCACTATCGTTACGAAAATGGGTACCATTACTATGTATTGGACAATGGTGATTATTACTACTACCAAAATGGTAAGTGGGTATTGGTGAAAGATTCTGCTGATACAACACCAGCACAACCGGCAACACCTGCTGAACCAAAACCAGAACAACCAACAACTCCGGTTGAGCCAGCACAACCAAGTCAACCTGAAGTTCCTGCTCCAACACCAGCAGAACCAGAGACTCCAACACCAGCACCTAGTGATAAACCTGAAGAGCCGACAACACCAACTGAGCCACAACCAGCACAACCAGCAACTCCAAGTGTTGACCTACCAGAAAATCCACCAATTAATGGTGCTGATAGTGAATTTGATCCATTCAAGCCATCAACAGAAACGCCAGTAGAACCAAAACCAGAAACACCAGCAACTCCAGCTATCCCAACAACACCAGGTTTGGTAACGACTGATGAACCAAGTGAAAACCAAATCCCTGATTATGTTGAAAAACCAGCTGAAGGATTGGAACACTTGGCTTGGGCACCAAATGGACACACTCCAAAATTGGTTTACCCACCAGGTAAACCAGGTGATGCAGTCCTCAAGAATGATAAAAACTACTACTTCGACGGTAGTGCACATTACTACTATGTACCATCTAACTCAGAGCGTACAGGTTACTCAGCATACTGGAAGTGGCTTGGTGGAAAATGGAAACTTCAAGGGATGACTGATCCAAACGATCCAGCTCGTGATCCAAAACTTCACGAAAACACTGCTGATGACGAGTACATGTACAGTGACAAGAACTCAAGCGTGAAACTTTACTCAACTAACTTGGTAACGACTGCTAAAGCAGGTCAAGCATTGCCATTCAAGAATGTTGAAGAGTTCAAAAACTATGTCATCGAAAAAATGAATCCTAAGTTCCTTGATAACTCTGGTTGGGATGCTAAAGTTGAGTGGGAAATCGAAGATCCAGAAATCTTTGAGAAGACGAAAGAAAACCCATACGCTAAGGACTATGTCTTGATTGCAAATCTCAAGAGTGGTGTCGAAGACAAGAAATACAGTGATGTAGAATTTGGCTATGTGAAGTTTGTTTACCGTGTTGAAGCAACAAACGATACAAACTATGACTATGTTTCAAAAGCAAAAGAAGCTTTCTCTAAAATCAATGAAGAGCGTAAAGCTCAAGGATTGAAAGAATTGACTTGGTCTGAAGACATTTATCAAAATCAAGCACTTCCGAAAGTAAATGAAATTTCACGTCAATACGATAGCACAGGCTTTGTAGGACGTCGTGATGAAGATGCAGCTGTTGTCGTTAAGAAATGGGCAAACAGTGGTTTGAGAGACTTGCTTCTCGATCCAAATGTCACTGAAGGAGCTGTAGCAGCAGTAGTTGATGGAAACGGTGTATACTACTGGGCATACAGTTACAAATAATTCAATCTTTTGAGATTGACTACTTTCTAAATAAGATTGAGGCTTTAAACTATTGTTTAAAGCCTTTTTCTGACCCAATCAGGACAAACAAAAAGGAGCCGGAGGCTCCCTTTTTTAATGACTACAATGTTTTTTCTCTTTCTCTCACGACTAGCAAATCAACTTTTGCATGGCGGAGAATGTACTCAGATGAAGAACCAACCAAGAGGCGTTCAAAGGCATTGAGCCCTGTTGCACCAACGAGAATCAGATCAACATTTTCTGCGTCTGGAATAGTACGGGCAAGGAGGGTTTTTGGATTTCCCATTTCGATGACGATGTGAATATCGGTCACACCAGCATCTCTTGCGCGCTTTTCGTACTCCTTCATCAGACTTTCAGCATCGACTTGGAGTTCTTCGTAAACTTCAGCATCAAAGGTAGATACGCTTTGAAGAGCGCGTGTGTCAATAACATGGGCAATGGTGAGCTTGGATTCGTTGCGTAGAGCAGTGTAAACACCTTTGACGAAAGCCAAATCCGCTTCTTTAGAACCATCAATTGCGACCATAACATTTTGGTAACGTTGTGCCATAATGAAACCTCCTGAAATTTTCTTACTGTTATTGTAACCCTTTTCACTAAAGAAGTAAAGTAAAAATCATATTTCAATAAATATTATTGGAGATTCGATTTGGTGGAGATATGTTAAAATAAAAGAAAACGGGATAGTAGGAAACACAGCGAGGGGATGAGAAAGTATGAAAGATTTTGTTCAAGCTTCTAAAAAAATAAGTTTTCTTTATCATGGAATGATCCTTGCGTCACTTGTAGGTGAAGTAGTGATGCTTTGGTAGCTGGAAAGAGTCATGCCCGTTTTCTATCCAGGTTTTATTGGATTTCTTCTCTTTCACCTGGTCTACCACATCATTTTATTGGTGATTGCAAAGAGAAGTGGTCGCTTGGACCATTTGATCACGTGGGGGCTCTTTCTCATGTTTAATCTTTTGTATGATTCTTTTATAGCGCTGATCTTTCTAGGTTTGTCTTTTGGTATGTGAGAAAATGCTTCTGTATTCTAGTTGTTTAGACGGTGAAAACCTAGTCGTTGTGAGTTTTTTTCTTTGCTTGCTCATTTCAGGAAACTTGTCGCAATCCCTTTCTAGTGGTATAATGTTACTATCTCTATGAATTGAGGAAACAAGATGAAAGAATATAACAAGTCTAGTAAGTTAGAGCACGTTGCCTATGATATCCGTGGTCCTGTTTTGGAAGAAGCTATGCGGATGCGAGCAAACGGAGAAAAGATTTTACGTCTGAATACAGGGAATCCAGCAGAATTTGGCTTTACAGCGCCAGACGAGGTCATTCATGACTTGATTATGAATGCGCGTGATAGTGAGGGATATTCTGATTCCAAAGGGATTTTCTCAGCCCGCAAGGCCATCATGCAGTATTGCCAACTGAAGAAATTCCCCAATGTGGATATTGATGATATCTACCTCGGAAATGGTGTCAGTGAGCTGATTGTTATGTCCATGCAAGGGCTTTTGGATAATGGCGATGAGGTCTTGGTGCCTATGCCAGACTATCCTCTCTGGACAGCTGCGGTCAGCCTAGCTGGTGGGAATGCCGTTCACTATATCTGTGATGAAGCTGCAGAGTGGTACCCAGATATTGACGATATCAAGTCAAAAATTACTTCCAATACCAAGGCAATCGTCCTTATCAATCCAAACAACCCAACTGGAGCCCTTTATCCTAAGGAACTCTTGTTGGAGATTATTGAGATTGCTCGTCAAAACGATTTGATCATCTTTGCGGATGAGATTTATGACCGCATGGTGATGGATGGGCATGTGCATACGCCTGTGGCAAGCTTGGCACCAGATGTTTTCTGTGTCAGCATGAATGGTCTGTCAAAATCTCACCGTATCGCTGGTTTCCGTGTAGGATGGATGGTCTTGTCTGGTCCTAAGCACCATGTCAAGGGCTATATCGAAGGTCTCAATATGCTATCCAATATGCGTCTTTGCTCTAACGTTTTGGCCCAGCAAGTCGTACAAACTTCACTAGGTGGGCACCAGTCAGTGGATGAATTGCTCCTCCCTGGTGGACGGATTTACGAGCAAAGAAACTTCATTTACAATGCTATCCAAGATATCCCAGGTTTGTCTGCGGTCAAGCCGAAGGCGGGACTTTATATCTTCCCTAAAATTGACCGCAATATGTACCGCATCGATGATGATGAACAGTTCGTTCTTGATTTCTTGAAGCAGGAAAAGGTTCTCTTGGTTCATGGTCGTGGTTTTAACTGGAAGGAACCAGACCATTTCCGTATCGTTTACCTTCCTCGTGTGGACGAATTGGCGCAAATCCAAGAAAAGATGACACGTTTCTTGAGTCAGTATCGTAGATAAGGCTTTCATAGGGAAAAGCAGGAAACATTTACTTAGAGCTATTGACAAATAGGTAAGAATCAGATAGAATAGTAAAGTATGTTTAGTAACTGATCACTTTATAGCCGGCTAAACGAATACAAAATCTATGAGGAGGTATTCATCGTGAAACGTACTTATCAACCAAGTAAACTTCGTCGTGCGCGTAAACACGGATTCCGTAACCGTATGTCAACTAAAAACGGTCGTCGCGTATTGGCAGCTCGTCGTCGTAAAGGACGCAAAGTTTTGGCTGCATAATCCAAACGAATTCAACAAAGAAGTCAGTAGGAACTCGAGTCTACTGGCTTTTCTTTTGATTTTAAAGAGCGCATTGCCCACGAAATCACCGATTTCAAATGGAACTCACGGAGGGCTCATCTAAAAGGTCACATACAAAAAACTCAAAACCAGATATAAGTTACTGATTTTGAGTTTTTATTTATTCTTTTAAGTGATAAGAGTAACTAGCGACAACGACGTCTTCATGCCATCTGAGAGCGTATTTTAGTTTGAGGCTCATTTGATTGTGCAGGATATTTTGCCAAGGCTTGTTAGGGATAAACTGTGGGACAAGGACTGTAACGGTGTAGTTTTTTTGCTTAGCTTCTTGGGCGATTCGTTTGACATACTTAACGCTAGGGGTGATGATGTCGCGGTAGCTGGTATTGATATTCTTCAGAGTGATATTTGGGAAGTAATCGGCAAATTCCTGAAGGATTTCTTGGTCTTTTTCAGCCGTTTCTTTAGTAGAAATGTGCATGGCTAACACTTCGTCACCGATACTTTGAGCGTAGTTAATGGCTCCGACACTTACTCGAGTAACATTTCCTACTAGGACAAGGACAAGGTTGCCGTCATAAGTGCGCTTTTCAATTCCTTCGTAGAGTCGTAGTTGTTTTGCCACTTTTTGGTAATGGCTGTGAATGGACAAAAAGAGGAAGGTTAAGACTAGGATAATTGGGAAGAATGGCCAGATATCACCCAGTCTGAAGAGGAGTAAAATGAGAACGATAGCATAACAAATGATGGCCCCAAGGATATTAGCAAAGGCAGGTTTTAAGAAGTTTGCTCCTTTTTCCTTTTTCCAATGGCGAATCATCCCAGTCTGAGAGAGGGCAAAGGGAACGAAGACCCCGATAGTATAAAGAGGAATCAAGCGTTCAGTATTCCCATTAAAAATGAGAAGAAGGATCATAGCCCCAAAGGCCAGAGTTAAGATACCGTTGGAGTAGCCAAGGCGATCCCCTTTTTCCATAAAGAGATGGGGCATGTACTTGTTTTTAGCCATATTGTAGGCCAACATAGGGAAGGCTGAAAAGCCAGTATTTGCAGCTACAGCTAGAATCAAGGCTGTTGAGAACTGGAAGAGATAGTAGCTAGCATGACCAAAGAATGAATCGCCAAGAATGCCCTTGGCCATTTGCGAGAGGATGGTTTCTCCATTTTGAGGTGTGATGCCCATCCAGTAGTTTAGGAAGGTAATGCCTGCAAAAAGAAATCCTAAAATCAGCGACATGATGGTCAGGGTCTGAGCAGCATTCTTTTCTTTCGGAGTTTTGAAAAATGGTACCGCATTTGAAATAGCCTCAACCCCTGTCAGAGAGGCAGAGCCACTGGTAAAGGCTCTCAATAGGAGAACGATGGAAAGACTCGGAACGGTTTGCCCAATGGTTGAAGTCGCCTGATAGTTTAGGGAACCTGTAAATAGTTGAAAGAACCCATAAAGCAAGAGAAAGACGGTACTGAAGATAAAGAGGTAGACGGGAATCATCAGAGAGCTGGCAGATTCTTTCAATCCTCTTAAATTCAAGAGCATGAGCAGGCAGACTAGGAAAATAGAGATATGAAGATTGTAGGGATGGAGGGTAGGGATGGCTGCTGTAATAGCATCAGCTCCAGACGCAACGGATACGGCTACTGTCAGCATATAGTCAACAAGGAGGCTGCCCCCTGCAATCAAGCCTAGTTCAGGGGAGAGGTTTTCCCGAGTAACCATATAAGCTCCTCCACCTTGAGGATAGGCGTGAATAATTTGACGATAGGAAATGGTCAAGCTAGCGAGCAGTAAGAGGACAAAAATACCGATAGGGAGGCTCCACCAAATAGCGAGAGGAGAGAGGCTGACTAAAACGAGAATGACTTGTTCAGGTCCATAGGCAATAGAAGACAGGGCATCACTGGATAACATTGCAAGTGCCTGCATTTTCCCTAACAATCCCCCTTCACCATCTGTGAGAGACTTGAGTGGTCGACCGATAAAGGTATATTTTAATTTTCTAAACATTTTCTTTTCCTTTGATGAAAATTTCAATAAGTGTTATTATACTGCTTTGAAAAAGGGCAGTCAAGGGAGAATGATTGGCATTAGAATATTTTTACAAGCCGAGGAATGCTATTTTTGGTATAATAGATGGAAGAAAATGAGGTTAGAAGAGATGATTTTTGATACGCATATCTAGAGTGTTTGGAGTACAGTTTAAGGACTCTTGACATTATTAAGGTATAAATTAACCATAAAACTAACCAAAGGAAAGTTAAAGTAGCATAACGAAGAGGGAGATAAATCTCTCTTTTTATTTCACTATAATATTTGTAGATACTTGAAAACTTACTTTGCATAGAGTAAAATAATAATAGTTGGTTTTAATTTGAAGGGGAATTATATGTTGAAGTATGGTGAAGATTATCCAGATGCTTGTCCGCCATCTGAAGCAAAAGAGATGGAAGGTTCGTTTTATAGATTATGTAATAGTGAGGTTCCTGAAAAAGATGACTTTAAAACCCACGTAGATTTAGGTTTGAATTTTCCGCCCCCAAAATTATGTGAGGCCAAAGCTTTATCGTTTTTTGCATCAGAGCAAGCAATTGAAGAACTAAAAAAACGTTATCCTAAATTTAAAGATAAAGTTGCTGTGTTGATAAATATTTTACCTAGTCATGGTGTGGGACTGTTAGAAGGAGAACATTTAAATTTGTGGGAGTTTCAGGATGTGAATTTTCTTGATGCTCAGGAAGGAGGTATAGAAAATGAGTAGTATTTTGGATTTTGAATCAGTAGAATATCTTTATATTTTTGATTACTATGATATTCCATTGTCATTTATTACTAAGAAGATCGATGATAAATATTATTTTGTATATGCAATTGATTTTGATACATTTTTTGTAAAACCTCTTTCTATTAAGAATTTGAAAACTCTATTTTCTGATATTTCTACGAATACACTTCTTCAAGAGTTTTATTTAGAAGATGACTTTTCCATTCTAAAAAGAGAAAATAATAATAACTTTGTTAAATATGGTGTTAAAATTTTCGAATTAGAGAATAACATTAATGCGAGTGAGTATTTCCCTGAGGACGATTCAAAATTTGAGCGGGATTTGATTAGTGGAAAAAGTTTTAATATGCTATGTAGTGAATATGCCACAACATTTTCAGATATTTTAAATAATAAACAACTGACAATAAAGCTAGTTGATTCTTATAATTCACACTCAGCAGATTTAGATGTCGTTGCTAAAGCGATAAATTTGATGGAAAATTTTATAGAGGGATCAAAAGTATTTTTAAGGGAACATAATATATTTACTAATGGGAAACTTGTACTAACACCATTTACCCCCGGTTCATTCAATATAAATTTTGAAATAGTTCGTCCGGAAGAGGTTACTCTTTTTGAGGATGAATTTGAACTTTATTTTGATGACTTTATTGTTTTTACAGAATCTATAAATTACAAAGAGGCGTCGGATGTCTACTCAGATGTAATTTTTGAGAATAATAAAATAGTAAAATCTTTCGTTGAATTTTATAATGTCATAAAAGAAAACGGCCTTACTGTAACTTTGGAAAAGGACAAGAAAAAGTTATCCACTATTATTGTTAATGAACAAAGTGATAAATTTATTCAAGACTTAAATTCTCTAGTTCAAAAGCAAGATGATGCGGAAGTGTTTTCAGAAGAATTCGATTTTGAAGGAATAGTATCTAGTGCATCCAATGCTCGAAATAATGTCTCTATAAAAACTTTATCTGGAATAGTAAAGGCAAAGTTTTCTAGTGAATTATTTAGGGAAATTAAAAGAATGGATAGAACCATTTCGGTGTCAAGTGAAATACGAGGACGGTGGATAAAGCAAACTTTTTTGGATGAAAATAGAAATGTAATCTCTGAAAAATATGAAATTTTAAATTTTAATCAGAATAGTTAGAATCTATAAAGTAAAAAAGCTAACCAAAGGAAAGCTAAAGTAGCATACAAAAAGAGGAATTCATTGAGAGTTCCTCTTTTAATCTATATTTTTGACAATTTCATTGAACAAAGAAATTATTTTTAATTTTTTTGTGTGAGATAAATCTGAGATGTTATCAATCAATGTAGTTATAGGGACGTAATTATTTGAGAGTGGAAAATTAAAGAAGTCTTCTACGGTCAGTCCTAAAGCAGTAAGCACTTTTTCAAGTGTGTGTATTTTAAAATCATATTTCATATTCTCAATGTTTTGTATTGCTTTAACACCTAGTCCGGCTTGATTGGATAATTGTTCTTGGCTGAGATTCTGTTCTTTTCTACATTCTCTTATACGTTCTGCTATGTATTTTTGTAATTGATTAGCTTCCATCTGTAATTTCCTCTTTTGTACTATTCTACTATCCTTTATATGATTTTTTAAGTACAGTTAACTGTCCGAAATATCAATATAGTATAGCGAACGATACAATTTTGTGTTAAAATGGATAAAAAACAATACAATAGGAGTAGTGATATGACAGAAGAAATAGCTGTGTATAAATTACAAGAATGGGACATGGGAAATGGTGAGAAGAAATATTCTCAGTTAGGTAGCTTAGAAGCTCATTATTATTTTGCAAAAAATAATGGTGGAAAAGTTTTATTTACGACAAAAGACTTGTACCAGAGAAATGTTAGTTATTTGTTACTAACATTACCAAATGGAGAATACGGATTTCTTTCTAAAATTATTGAAAAAGGAATCTATCCTAAACTTCCAGAAGACCCCTCGTATATGGTTCCCACAGAGTGGAAAAATATAAATGAAACAATAGAAAAACAGTCCAATTTTAAATGGATTGCCTTAGAAGTTGTTTCAAATATTATTGAAAATATTGAGAATATACCTGAAATGCCTAGTCCTCAGTATATGTCAAAAGATGAATTTAAAAAATATATAAATAACAAAGATAATTAAGAGCCAAACACTGATTTTGTTTAAACAATAGAAAAAGTACGGAGAAGAGATATTATGAACAAGAAAAAAATTGGAAAAGAAAAAAAAGAAAATCAGAATGATAAGAAAACTAAAAAATTTAGTCTAGTGAAAGTTATATTACTTACGATTGTTATATTGGGAATCTTTGCTGCTGCAGGTATAAGTATATCTAATTATTTTTCTGAAAATTCATCAAGTGATAATTTATTTGATAAGAAGTGGGGTTCAGTAGGGCTTAAAACTAGTGTTTGGGAATTTTCAGGTTCAGAAAAATTAAAAATTGATTATATGTTAAAAAATAATGAAGTATTTAATTATGATGTAACTATTCATGATTCATATTCTGATTTTAAAAATATCACAAAAACTAAACTTTCGGAAGAAGATATCGTCAAATCATTTAAGGAAAATTTCGAGATATTAAAAAATAGCGATATCAAAAAAGAAGATTTGAAGTTTATTTCATTACTTGATAATAAAGACCAAGAACGTTACGGAAGAATCCTGTATAAGATAGATCAACATAAGATGGTATATCTTGATATAATTGGTGAGAATACATCTGTACCATATGAGTTAGTGCCATTAGTAAACACAAAAATTAGCGGAACTTATCGTGTTACGAAGGTTTATGGAACTAAAGGATCTGTGGAAGAAGATCAAAAAAATATAGATAGATTACCTAATATTAAATTTTCAAGTGATAGAATTATTTTAGGAGATAAGGTGATTTATTTAACTTCATATGAGTCATTTACTAATACTGTTAAGAATTTGAAAACAAAAGAACAAATTATCGCAATCATGGAAAGTAGAGGATATAAGATAAAGGATACAGAAAAAATATATGTTGATTTAGATAGAGTGCAATTCTATATCCCGGTTGAAAATGGTAAGAAAGTATTCATAGGATTTTTGAAGAATGATACCTCAAATGAAGAAAATAACGCAGTAATGGAACTAGAAAAAGTAGAACTAAAAGAATAATTGAATAAAAAAATAAATAGAATATAGATTTGGCTCTAAAAAATGCATAGCAGTTATACGATTTTGTATAACTGCTATTTTTTTATACATCTGACTGTTTTTATCTAAAATGACTACTAAGTTTTTTCCACTGACGTTAGCGTGAGAAGACAAACTCTGTATGGTTGGTAAATCCCCAGGAGGTACCAACATATGGTAGATTTAACAAAAGTAGAACAACGTAGAGAAGAAGCAATTAAAAAAGCTGTATTATCTGGTGATTGGGCTAAGGTAGATAACTTATTAAACCAGTCCTATGAGAATTCATGTAGAAAAGATCGATCTTATGGTCTTTGTAGTTTAGATAGTAGATCAGGTGACACAGGTTCTTTATTAGATACGATAGCAGATTATAATGACCCATTGTCTTTCTTAATAAAAAAAGAAGAAATTGCTATTATAAACGATGCTATTGAGAGATTGTTGAGTGATAGAGACAAAAAAATCTTGTTTGGAGTTGTTTTTGAGAATAAATCATTCTCGCATCTTGCAAAGGAAGTTAGACTTACTGACAAAACTGTAAAAAGACACTATGAGCGTATTGTAGAGATTCTACGAAAAGAATTAAAAAATTTATAATCTCCTCCGAATTCTGTTGAAATTTCTCCTAATAGATAAGGAGGTGTAAGTTTAAACGTTGTTATCTGTAATCGTCACAGTGTTTATTTGCTTAAAAGTAGACGATTTACTTTTAAGTTTAGAAAGAAGGTATTGAATTATGGCACTTAAGAACTTAACTTATTTTACAGAGTTTAATACGTCACTTTTCCTTTCTCGCAAAGAACTACGTTTTGTGTCCGCAACAAGGTGGATAGAAAAAAGTGAAACTGGTTCGGAAACGGAGAAAGGTGTAAAAGTTTGCGTGCTGGTCTTTGCGGATGAAAGTGACTATCCCAACGAAAAAAATAATACTGGGGAGCAGCTCACTGTAAAAGTTCCACTTGCAACGATGAAGGATTATGATACGTTTCAACCAATGCTGACATCTGTAGAAATTGTAGACATTGAGAAAGCAATTGTATACGGAGAATATCGTAACCAACTTAGTTTGACTGCAAAAGTCATTGAAGTTGTCGCACTTTAAAGGAGGCAAATATGCCATCGATTATCGAAGAATTACCTATGAAGATTTTTGAAGGTGCTAAGGAAGTTTATCATCTTTGTAGTAGAAAACTTCAGGAGTACCAGAGGAAAGTCCAGATAGAAGAAAAGCAAAAAAACTGGAATAGATTTCTAGATTCTACGCAAAATGTATTGGTAGAATTAGTGAAAGAAAATATTCAGGAAAATCAGTTTGTGTATAAACTAGTTCCAATTTACGAAGCTCAGGAAGTTGTTCAAGCCGATGGAAGCAAGTCAGTCCAGAGAGTGCACGTAGCAGATGAAAGGGTTCCCATATGTACAATGGATAACCATGGGATTCGAGAATTTGGAGCTAGGTGTGTGGTTTTTCGGTTTCAAATTTTTGGAGAGATAGATTTAGACGTTTTATTAAGAATAAAAGATACTTGGATCTTTTATTTGCACAAATATGCTCTTCATGGTCTCGCTGATCTATATGTAAAGGATGGGTTGCGCTATCTAGTATTCATCATATGTAATGAATCAGATAGACGAACGCTTAAAGGGGCGTTGTTCAAATTGAAACATCCGTGGTCTTAGATGGTTAAATTCTTTATGCCGTGAAAGTTGTTGATACTAGGCTAAGATAGATTAGACTGGTTGGGGCGGTGCGGTCGAACTTTGTTCGCCGTGCCGACACAATCAGTTTTATAATCTTAGGGTCCCTATTGTCAATAAATCATGGAATAAATCTGAATTTAATCATCGATAGTGCGACGCCTTAACTTGATAAGCGTCAAACAAAAGCACAAAAGCATATTTATATAGGTAAAAATATGAAGCGAATAGAACATGGTAAGATAGTAAAAAGTTACGTGTATGGTCATACGATCGAAATGACAACCGCTAACGGTCAACAAGAACAAACTATCAAAGTGATAGAAGGTAAGCGTTATGTAAATCTTGATACTGGAGAAATTCATGATATGGATACTTCAAACAACAGTAGGTTTGATAATCTTAAGTCAACAAAGCAAACCATGAAGAAGTTACGGCGAATAATAGCCCATAATTTTACTGGCGGAAAAAATCAGCTCTGGATTACGTTGACTTATCGCGAACACGTCATAAATCCTGAGGTGGTTTATAAGGATTTTAAAGCGTTTATACGTCGTATTCGTCATAGTTTCGGTCATGTAGAATATATTGCTGTTATTGAGCCACAAGCTAGTGGAAGGTGGCATTTGCATGTGTTATTAAAGAACGATTCCGAACTAACAATTCCTAACAATGACCTTGCTAAGATGTGGGTGAAAGGTTTCACAAAGACCAAAAGGCTACGGAGAGCTGATAAGGTTGGGAATTATTTGATTGCTTATTTATCTAATTTGCAGATAGGTGATGAGGGTTCAGAAAACAAAGCAATTATAAAAGGTGCTCGCCTACATATGTATCCCAAGGGTATCAGAATTTATCGAACTAGCAGAGGAATTGAAAAGCCTTTGGAAATTACAACAACAAAGGGTGAGCTTATGGAAACTTATAAAATTAACAATCCTCCGACATTTTCACGTACGACAAAACATGAAACTCCTCATGGTGTAAAAGAATATACTACGGAGTTTTACGATAATATAAAAAGCCTGTCAGATACTTTTAGCGGAGCAACTGACAAGCTAAGTAGGTAATAAAAGAAAATGTCTTTTACCAACCCTATTATATCAAATAGGAGAATTTTATGGAAAATATATATAAAAGCAAGAGAGGAATTACGGAATTATTTGATGTTCCGTTAAAAACCTTAAACAATGATCTAACAGAAATGCGGAGAAATGAAAAATTCCAAGGATACATTTTGAAGCCTTCTCATAAGAGAGTATATATAAACGTTGAAGGTTATAAGGAATTTTTGCTGTATAAACAAAATAAATATGAGGAAGCTATGTAGTTATGTTATAATTAAGCTATGCTACATAGCTTTCCTTTGCTTCAAAAGTACAAGGAGAAGAAATGTTTTTTAAAAAATTGGATAATGGGAAATACCGTTATTATGAGAAATTCTATCATGAACGAGAGGAAAAGTGGAAACAAGTTTCTGTGACTCTAAAATCAAAATCTAGAGTTTCTCAAGCAGAAGCAAAACGTCGCTTAGCGCTAAAAATCGAAAAACTTCTAACAGCCCCTACAAAAGAGGAAGTTGAAAAGAAACAGCTAGGAGAAATGGTTTTTAGTCAGCTATTAGAAGAATGGAAAACGATTCGTTCCAGTGAGATAAAATCCTCTAGTTATAGAAGTGAGATGAAAAGTTTAGAACTTTTCATGGAAACAGTAGGAAATTTGAGAATATCAGATTATACTACTCAGATAGTTCAAACATATCTAATGAATTTGAATGTTCAAAATTCAACAAGAAAAAATCGGAAGATATATTTGAATGGTCTCTTTAATTATGCTGTAAAGGTCGGATATATTTCTGATTCTCCAGTTAAAGGGGTGGTAATTCCAAAGCAGAAAGCGGACTATGAGAAGTTGCAAAAAGCTAAGGATAATTTCATTAGTAGAGAGGAACTAGGACAGGTTTTATCGTATTGTGAAAGTCACAATAAAGATAAGCGTTATGCTTTGGCAATGGAATTTATCTTTTTAACTGGTCTTCGTTTCGCAGAGTTTATAGGGGTTCGCTATCAAGATGTAAACTTCAAAGCAAATCTTTTAACAATTGATCATACAATAGATTATGTTGCTCATAGATATGATGAGAGAATCTTACAGACAACGAAAACAGTAGGTTCTGTTAGAACGATAGTACTAAGTGAACGTTGCTTGGATATTATCGAGTACTTTCGTAGGAACTGTTTTGATGAGGAGTTCATTTTTGTGACTGAGCAAGGTAACATTATGAGGCAGCCTTTGTTATATAGATTTATCAAAAATATTTGTGAAGTAGTGTTAGGTGGGGACAGATCCTATAATATTCACATGCTTAGACATTCTCATATTAGTTTGTTGGCTGAAATAGGGATACCCATAAAGGCTATTATGGAGCGAGTTGGACATAGAGATGAATCTATCACTTTAAGGATCTATAGTCATGTAACAAAAAATATACAGGATGAATTGAGAGAGAAACTTAATCAAATTCATCTGTAGATGCTAACCATAGAACTAACCAAGTACTAACCAAAGTGAATAGAAACTAGAGGAAATATAGGGAAGTATAGAAGAAAGAAATTCTTTTATTCTGGTAGTTAAGGAATATTGAGGAAAGAGAGGGAAATATAGTATGGATATTTTTGATACGCACACACATTTAAATGTAGAAGAATTTGCAGGACGTGAGGCAGAAGAAATCGCCTTGGCTGCTGAGATGGGTGTGACACAGATGAATATTGTTGGTTTTGATACACCGACCATTGAGCGAGCCCTAGAATTGACAGATGAGTATGAGCAGCTCTACGCAACTATTGGTTGGCATCCGACGGAAGCAGGGACTTACACAGACGAGGTCGAAGCTTACTTGCTTGAAAAACTAAAACATCCCAAGGTTGTTGCTTTAGGTGAGATTGGTCTGGACTATCACTGGATGACAGCACCTAAGGAAGTGCAGGAGCAGGTTTTTCGTCGTCAGATTCAGTTGTCTAAGGACTTGAATTTGCCTTTTGTGGTCCATACCCGTGATGCGCTAGAAGATACTTATGAGATTATCAAGAGTGAGGGCGTTGGTCCTCGTGGTGGCATCATGCATTCATTTTCAGGTTCTTTGGAGTGGGCTGAGAAGTTTGTCGGGCTTGGTATGACCATTTCTTTCTCAGGAGTGGTAACTTTTAAGAAAGCGACGGATATCCAAGAAGCTGCTAGGGAACTTCCTTTGGATAAAATCCTCGTTGAGACAGATGCCCCTTACCTGGCTCCTGTTCCTAAACGTGGCCGTGAAAACAAAACAGCCTACACACGCTATGTGGTAGATTTTATCGCGGATTTGCGTGGGATGACGACTGAGGAGTTAGCCGCAGTAACAACTGCAAATGCAGAGCGTACCTTTGGATTGGACAGCAAGTAATGAAAGAAAAAATTTCCCAAGTAATCGTGGTCGAAGGTCGCGATGATACGGCCAATCTCAAACGTTACTTTGATGTAGAGACCTATGAAACACGAGGTTCCGCAATAAATGACCAGGATATAGAACGCATTCAGCGTCTGCATGAATTACATGGAGTCATTGTCTTTACAGATCCAGATTTTAATGGGGAACGCATTCGTCGCATGATTATGACGGCCATTCCAACAGTACAGCATGCTTTTCTCAAGCGAGATGAGGCTGTTCCCAAATCTAAGACCAAGGGACGTTCTCTGGGAATCGAACACGCCAGCTACGAAGATCTAAAAACAGCACTGGCTCAGGTGACAGAGCAATTTGAAAACGAGAACGAGTTTGACATCAGTCGTGGTGACTTGATTCGCCTAGGTTTCTTGGCGGGAGCAGACAGTCGTAGGCGTAGAGAGTATCTAGGAGAGGCTCTACGAATTGGCTATTCCAACGGCAAACAACTCCTCAAGCGCTTAGAGTTATTTGGGATAACCTTGGCAGAAGTGGAAGAAGCGATGACTAAGTATTTAGCCTAAGGGAGTCAGAAATGAAAAGAGTGATTATTACGGGTGGCAATAGTGGTATTGGCTACCAGGCTGCAAAACAATTAGCTGAAAAGGACTGGTCGGTAACTCTCTTTTGTAGACGAAAAGAAGCTGCCGAGCAAGCCTGTGAGAAAATCCGTCAACAAACAGGAAATCCGCATGTAGATTATATTTTGGCTGATTTATCTGAGATGAAAAGTGTCAAGGAAGCGGTAGAACAGTATATTCAAAAAGAAGACGCTTTAGACGTTCTGATTAACAATGCAGCTGATTTTGACTTATCGGTCAAAAAGCCCATCCTGACTAGGGAGGGATTAGAAAAGCAATTTGCGACAAATGTGGTTGCTCCCTTTTTACTTTCTACCTTGTTAAAGGGTTTGTTGGAAAAGTCAAAAAGTGGTCGGATTATTAATATTTCTTCCCAAGGGCTGATGCTTTATCCTTTCATGAAGCTTGATTTTGAAAATTTAGCTGGTCAAAAACATTATAGTCCTGCCAAGACCTATTATCAGAATAAACTAGCCTTGTTGATGCTGTCGCTTTATATGCAGAAACATTGGAAAGGTATCAAGGTTCAGGCAATCCGTGTGACCAATGTCAAAGTTGATATGCGCCGCTATGATCACCTCAGCCCTTTTATGAAAAATTTGTATAAAATCAAGTCAAGATTTTCGATTAGTCCTGAAGAAATGGCCAAAGTCTATACAGCCTTATCTACAGAAGATGGCCATGACGGTTTTCTGTATGACGAGAAATGCAGGGAAGTAAAAGCAAATAGAACTGCTTACGAAGAAGAGGGGCAAGCAAAACTATATTCCTTACTTGAACAACTAACATTTTCAAGAGACAATCTATAAAGAATTAGAAAAATAAATTTTATGCTTACTTCAAGAGTGGAAAGAAATTTAGATATCGAAATCTGTTTGGAGAGTTCTGAAAAGTGATAACAATAACCAGATAACCCGAAAATATAAGGGGAATGTGTTACAATAGAGGTACTTAGATTTATTTTGATAGCGTTAAAATAGAAACTTATAAGGACAGAACGAAATGAAAATCCGAGTTGACAGAGATTCTGTGTGTATTGGGGATGATGTATTGCCCCATGAGACAGAATTTGAGATTTCTGAAGATATGACGGTGAAAGAATTTTTTGACTTTCTAGAAAAGGAACGTTATTTGCCGTCTGTTCAAGGAAATAATGTGGCCTGGGAACTCCGTAATCGAAATGGGGAACACGGTGTTTATTTCACCAAAACACGAGAGATTATCCATCCAGATGCGGTCTTAAAAGAGATGTTGGAAGGAATTACTGAGACTCCCTTATTTGTTTTGCTCTATCATTATACCCCGGAAGCATACTATATTAGAAAAGAGAATAAATGAGAATTGCAGATTATAGCGTGACCAAGGCAGTGCTGGAGCGTCACGGTTTTACCTTTAAAAAGTCCTTCGGGCAAAATTTCCTGACGGATACCAATATCCTTCAAAAAATCGTGGATACGGCTGAGATTGATGACCAGGTTAATGTCATTGAAATTGGGCCAGGAATTGGTGCTTTGACGGAATTTTTGGCTGAGCGTGCGGCAGAGGTTATGGCCTTTGAGATTGACCACCGTTTGGTACCGATTTTAGCAGATACCCTGCGTGATTTTGACAATGTGACAGTAGTCAACGAGGACATTCTCAAGGTCGATTTGGCGCAGCATATTCAGAATTTCAAAAATCCTGACCTGCCCATTAAGGTGGTAGCCAACTTGCCTTACTACATTACGACGCCTATTCTCATGCACTTGATTGAAAGTGGCATTCCTTTTAGCGAGTTTGTGGTTATGATGCAGAAAGAAGTCGCGGACCGTATCTCCGCACAGCCAAATACCAAGGCTTATGGTAGTTTGTCGATTGCTGTGCAGTATTATATGACAGCTAAGGTTGCCTTCATCGTGCCTCGTACGGTCTTTGTGCCAGCCCCAAATGTGGACTCAGCCATTTTAAAAATGGTGCGTCGTCCAGAGCCTGCTGTAGCAGTGAAAGATGAGAACTTCTTCTTTAAGGTTTCCAAGGCTAGTTTTACCCATCGTCGCAAGACCTTATGGAACAACTTAACAGGCTACTTTGGGAAAACTGATGAAGTCAAGGATAAGCTGACCAAGGCTTTGGACCAGGCAGGCTTATCTCCATCTGTGCGTGGGGAAGCTCTCAGTTTGGAAGAGTTTGCCAGTCTGGCAGATGCGCTTAAAGGACAAGGACTCTAAGATGCAGGGACAAATCATTAAAGCCTTGGCGGGCTTCTATTATGTGGAGAGTGATGGTCAAGTTTACCAGACACGCGCGCGTGGGAATTTCCGTAAAAAAGGCCATACACCTTATGTCGGAGACTGGGTAGACTTTTCTGCCGAGGAAAATTCCGAAGGTTATATCCTCAAGATTCATGAACGGAAAAACAGTCTCGTCCGTCCGCCTATTGTCAATATTGACCAAGCCGTGGTGATCATGTCCGTCAAGGAACCTGATTTTAACAGCAATTTGCTGGATCGGTTCTTGGTTCTTCTAGAACACAAGGGTATCCATCCTATCGTTTATATTTCTAAAATGGATTTGCTAGAAGATAAGGGAGAACTCGATTTTTACCAGCAGACCTATGGAGCTATTGGTTACGATTTTGTGACCAGTAAAGAGGAACTCCTGCCTTTGTTGACAGGAAAAGTGACGGTCTTTATGGGGCAGACAGGTGTTGGAAAATCAACCCTCCTCAATAAAATCGCACCGGACCTCAATCTTGAAACAGGAGAAATCTCAGACAGTCTAGGTCGTGGTCGCCATACCACTCGAGCTGTAAGTTTTTACAATCTCAATGGTGGTAAAATCGCGGACACTCCAGGATTTTCATCACTGGATTATGAAGTGTCAACAGCAGAAGACCTCAATCAGGCCTTTCCAGAGATTGCCAGTGTCAGTCGAGACTGCAAGTTCCGTACTTGTACCCATACCCATGAGCCGTCCTGTGCGGTTAAGCCGGCTGTTGAAGAAGGAATCATTGCAACCTTCCGTTTTGACAACTACCTGCAATTTCTCAGTGAGATTGAAAATCGCAGAGAAACCTATAAAAAAGTCAGCAAAAAAATTCCAAAATAAGGAGAAACCTATGTCTCAATACAAGATTGCTCCGTCAATTCTGGCAGCAGATTATGCCAACTTTGAACGTGAAATCAAACGTCTAGAAGCAACTGGTGCAGAATATGCCCATATCGATATCATGGATGGTCACTTTGTACCACAAATCAGTTTTGGTGCAGGTGTGGTTGAAGCTCTTCGCCCCCATAGCAAGATGGTCTTTGACTGCCACTTGATGGTATCAAATCCTGAGCATCATCTAGAAGATTTTGCGCGTGCGGGAGCGGATATCATCAGTATCCATGTGGAAGCAACGCCTCATATCCATGGTGCCCTCCAAAAAATTCGCTCTCTTGGTGTCAAACCTTCGGTTGTTATCAATCCTGGGACACCTGTGGAGGCGATTAAGCACATCCTTCACCTAGTGGACCAAGTCTTGGTGATGACGGTTAACCCTGGATTTGGTGGGCAAACTTTTCTGCCTGAAACCATGGATAAGGTTCGTGAGTTGGTTGCCCTTCGTGAGGAAAAAGGTTTGAGCTTTGAGATTGAAGTCGATGGCGGGATTGATGATCAAACCATTTCTCAGGCTAAAGAAGCTGGTGCTACCGTTTTTGTAGCGGGATCTTATGTCTTTAAGGGAGATGTCAATGAACGAGTGCAAACTCTCAGAAAACAATTGGACTAGGGTTGCCGTTTTTGCCGGCGGAGATCGCGGTCATTATCGGACGGATTTTGATTGCTTTGTCGGTGTGGATCGAGGCTCGCTCTGGGTCTTGGAAGAAGACCTTCCTCTCGACCTAGCAGTTGGAGATTTTGATTCGGTGACTGCAGACGAACGTCAGTTGATTCAAAAACGTGCCCAACATTTTGTCCAAGCCCAGCCAGAAAAGGATGATACGGATCTGGAACTAGCACTTTTAACGATTTTTGAAAAAAATCCTCAAGCCCAAGTGACCATTTTTGGGGCTTTGGGTGGTCGTATTGATCATATGCTGGCTAATGTCTTTCTGCCTAGCAATCCCAAGTTGGCACCCTATATGCGCCAGATAGCGATTGAGGATGGGGAAAACTTGATTGCCTATTGTCCAGAAGGAACCAGTCAGCTTCAACCCCGTTCAGACTACGATTATCTAGCCTTTATGCCAGTTCGGGATAGCCAGCTGACTATTCTTGGTGCCAAGTACGAATTGACAGAGGAGAATTTTTTCTTTAAAAAAGTATACGCTTCTAACGAATATATAGATAGGGAAGTTTCGGTGACTTGCCCTGATGGCTATGTGGTTGTCTTGCATAGCAAGGACAGGAGGTAGGATGGAGACTGTATTACTACTATTATTAATTGCCAACCTAGCTGGACTCTTTCTCATTTGGCAAAGGCAAGATAAGCAAGACAAGTACCTAGCCAAGAGCTTGGAGGATCAGGCAGACAATCTTTCAGATCAACTGGATTACCGCTTTGAACAAGCCAGACAAGCCAGCCAGCTGGATCAAAAAGACTTGGAAGTGGCTGTCAGCGACCGTTTGCAAGAAGTGCGAATGGAGTTGCACCAAGGCCTGACGCAAGTCCGTCAAGAAATGACAGATAATCTGTTGCAAACTAGAGATAAGACTGACCAACGTCTCCAAGCCCTGCAGGAATCAAATGAACAACGCTTGGAGCAAATGCGCCAGACGGTCGAGGAAAAATTGGAAAAGACCTTGCAGACGCGCTTGCAGGCTTCCTTTGAGACAGTTTCAAAGCAACTAGAGTCGGTCAATCGTGGCCTGGGAGAGATGCAGACAGTTGCCCGCGATGTTGGTGCCCTTAACAAAGTTCTCTCTGGAACCAAGACGCGAGGGATTCTGGGTGAATTGCAACTGGGGCAAATCATCGAAGACATCATGACACCTGCCCAGTACGAACGAGAATTTGCAACTGTTGAAAACTCTAGCGAGCGAGTAGAGTACGCCATCAAGTTACCTGGCCAAGGCAACCAGGAATATGTCTATTTGCCGATTGACTCCAAGTTTCCACTGGCGGATTATTACCGCTTAGAAGAAGCTTATGAAGCAGGCGATAAGGACGAAATCGAACGCTGTCGTAAGTCACTCCTAGCAAGCGTCAAGCGCTTTGCCAAGGATATCAAGAGCAAGTACATAGCGCCACCGCGGACGACCAATTTTGGAGTCTTGTTTGTTCCGACAGAGGGACTCTACTCAGAGATTGTTCGCAATCCGGTCTTCTTTGATGATTTGAGACGGGAGGAGCAGATTATTGTTGCTGGCCCAAGTACCCTATCAGCCCTGCTTAACTCTCTATCAGTTGGCTTCAAGACTCTCAATATCCAAAAGAGTGCCGACCATATCAGCAAGACTCTTGCCAGCGTCAAGACCGAGTTTGGCAAGTTCGGAGGCATTCTGGTCAAGGCACAAAAGCATCTCCAACATGCCTCTGGCAATATTGATGAATTATTAAACCGTCGTACCACAGCTATTGAGCGGACGCTCCGTCACATTGAGTTATCAGAAGGTGAGCCTGCGCTTGATCTACTCCATTTCCAAGAAGATGAGGAAGAATATGAAGATTAGTCACATGAAAAAAGATGAGCTGTTTGAAGGCTTTTACCTGATCAAGTCAGCTGACCTGAGACAGACGCGTGCTGGGAAAAACTACCTAGCCTTTACCTTCCAAGACGATAGCGGCGAGATTGAAGGGAAGCTCTGGGATGCCCAACCTCATAACGTCGAGGCCTTTACCGCAGGGAAAGTGGTCCACATGCAGGGACGCCGAGAAGTGTACAATAACACTCCTCAAGTCAATCAAATTACTCTCCGCCTACCTCAGCCTGGCGAACCCAACGATCCGGCTGATTTTAAGGTCAAGTCACCAGTCGATGTCAAGGAAATCCGTGACTACATGTCGCAAATGATTTTCAAGATTGAAAATCCTGTCTGGCAGCGTATCGTTCGTAGTCTCTACACCAAGTATGATAAGGAATTCTACTCCTATCCAGCTGCCAAGACCAACCACCATGCCTTTGAAACGGGTTTGGCCTATCATACAGCAACCATGGTGCGCTTGGCAGATGCCATTAGCGAGATCTATCCTCAGCTCAACAAGAGCCTCCTCTATGCTGGGATTATGTTACATGACTTGGCCAAGGTTATTGAGTTGACGGGACCAGACCAGACGGAGTATACAGTACGAGGCAATCTCATCGGCCATATAGCCCTCATCGATAGCGAAATTACCAAGACAGTCATGGAGCTGGGCATCGATGATACTAGAGAAGAAGTGGTGCTACTGCGCCATGTCATCCTCAGTCACCATGGCTTGCTGGAGTATGGAAGTCCAGTCCGTCCACGCATTATGGAGGCAGAGATTATTCATATGATTGACAATCTAGATGCCAGCATGATGATGATGTCAACAGCTCTAGCTTTGGTGGATAAAGGAGAAATGACCAATAAAATCTTTGCTATGGACAATCGTTCCTTCTATAAACCAGATTTAGATTAATGATTTAAGAAAAACGAGCATTTTTTACGCAATAATGTTCGTTTTTTTATGTGAATGTGGTATAATGGATAAAATATCAAAATTAAATGGAATGGTAAATAAAAATGAAATTAAGAAGAAGTGATCGGATGGTTGTCATTTCCAACTATTTGATTAATAATCCATACAAACTAACAAGTCTCAATACCTTTGCAGAAAAGTACGAATCTGCTAAATCATCGATTTCAGAGGACATCGTGATTATCAAGCGTGCCTTTGAGGAAATCGAAATCGGTCATATTCAGACTGTGACTGGAGCAGGTGGTGGCGTTATTTTTACACCATCAATCTCAAGCCATGAAGCCAAAGAAATGATCGCAGACTTGCGTGACAAACTTTCAGAAAGCGACCGTATCTTGCCAGGTGGTTATATCTACCTGTCTGATTTGCTCAGTACACCTGCCATTTTGAAAAATATTGGGCGCATCATTGCCAAGAGCTTTATGGACCAAAAAATCGATGCCGTTATGACAGTAGCAACAAAAGGTGTGCCACTCGCAAATGCAGTTGCCAATGTCCTCAATGTTCCATTTGTCATTGTGCGCCGTGATTTGAAAATTACCGAAGGTTCAACGGTCAGCGTCAACTATGTTTCAGGTTCCAGCGGTGACCGCATTGAGAAAATGTTCCTTTCAAAACGCAGTCTCAAGGCAGGCAGTCGTGTCTTGATCGTGGATGACTTTTTGAAAGGCGGCGGAACGGTCAACGGGATGATTAGTCTCTTGCGTGAGTTTGATTCAGAGTTGGCTGGTGTTGCAGTCTTTGCAGACAATGCCCAAGAAGAACGTGAAAAGCAGTTTGATTACAAGTCACTCTTGAAAGTAACCAATATTGATGTTAAGAACCAATCCATCGATGTTGAGATTGGAAATATCTTTGACGAAGACAAATAAGAGATAGAACTAAAGGTTGGAACGATTGTCCCAGCCTTTCTTTGCAAACAGAATAGAAGGATGCTTATGAAAACACCATTTATCAGCCGTGAAGATTTAGAAACAATTGTTGCAGAGTTCCCGACTCCCTTTCACTTGTATGATGAGAAGGGGATTCGTGAAAAAGCAAGAGCAGTCAACCAGGCCTTTTCTTGGAATAAGGGATTCAAAGAATATTTTGCCGTCAAGGCCACTCCAACCCCAGCCATCTTGAAAATCCTCCAAGAGGAAGGTTGCGGTGTGGACTGTTCTAGTTACGTGGAGCTCTTGATGAGCCATAAACTGGATTTCCCCGGTTCTGAAATCATGTTCTCTTCTAACAACACGCCTGACAAGGAATATGCCTATGCGCGTGAATTGGGAGCAACTATTAACTTGGATGCCTTTGAAGACATTGAACATCTGGAGCGAGCGGCAGGCATTCCAGAAATCATCTCTTGTCGTTACAATCCTGGAGGCATTTTTGAGCTAGGAACAGATATCATGGACAATCCTGGAGAAGCCAAGTTTGGGATGACTAAGGACCAGCTTTTTGAAGCCTTTGCTATTTTGAAGGAAAAAGGAGCCAAGACTTTTGGGATTCACTCTTTCCTAGCATCCAATACCGTGACCCATCTCTACTACCCAGAGTTGGCGCGTCAGCTTTTTGAATTGGCTGTTGAAATCAAGGAAAAGTTGGGTATTTCGCTAGACTTTATCAATCTTTCCGGCGGTATTGGTGTCAACTATCGTCCTGAGCAGGAGCCAAATGACATTGCTGTGATTGGTGAGGGAGTTCGTAAGGTTTATGAGGAAGTCCTCACACCTGCAGGACTTGGTCAGGTCAAGATTTTTACTGAATTAGGTCGCTTTATGTTGGCGCCTCACGGAGCTTTGGTCACAAGAGTCACTCATAAGAAAAAAACCTACCGTACCTATCTGGGCGTGGATGCATCAGCAGTCAACCTCATGCGCCCAGCCATGTATGGAGCCTACCACCATATCACCAATCTGACTCATCCAGATGGACCTGTTGAAGTGGTAGACGTGGTCGGTTCACTCTGTGAAAACAATGATAAATTTGCAGTGAACCGCGAACTACCTTATACAGAAATCGGTGATTTGCTAGTGATTCATGATACAGGTGCACATGGATTCTCCATGGGTTACCAGTACAATGCCAAACTACGCTCGGCAGAAATCCTCTATACCGAAGAAGGGAAAGCCCGTCAAATCCGCCGTGCAGAGCGTCCTGAGGACTATTTTGCAACCTTGTATGGTTTTGATTTTGAATCGGATCAGTAAAAGAAATTGAAAATGAAAGTGAAAAACAGATTGCTTTCTAAAAAATAGACAAAAAAACCTTGTTTTTCACCTTACTCGTGATATAATAAAACTATAAAACGGTTTCAAGGAAGGTGACGATATGTCTGAAGAAACAATTGACTATGGACAAGTGACAGGAATGGTGCATTCGACAGAGAGTTTTGGGGCGGTAGATGGCCCTGGGATTCGGTTTATTGTCTTTTTGCAGGGCTGTCAGATGCGTTGCCAGTACTGCCATAACCCCGATACATGGGCTATGGAGACCAATAAATCACGAAGACGGACAGTAGACGATGTTTTGTCAGAAGCCCTTCGCTACCGTGGATTCTGGGGAGACAAAGGAGGAATCACTGTCAGTGGAGGAGAAGCCCTCTTACAGATTGATTTCTTGATTGCCCTTTTTACCAAGGCCAAGGAAAAAGGAATCCACTGTACCTTGGATACCTGTGCCCTTCCGTTCCGTAATAAACCACGTTATCTCGAAAAGTTTAATAAACTCATGGCTGTGACAGATTTGGTTCTCTTGGATATCAAGGAGATCAATGAAGAACAGCACAAGATTGTCACAAGTCAAACCAATAAAAACATCTTGGCCTGTGCAAAATATCTATCAGATATCGGGAAACCTGTGTGGATTCGCCATGTGCTGGTTCCAGGCTTGACAGATAGAGATGAGGATTTGATTGAACTCGGCAAATTCGTCAAAACCCTCAAAAACGTTGACAAGTTTGAAATCTTGCCTTATCACACGATGGGTGAGTTCAAGTGGCGTGAACTTGGAATTCCATACTCACTTGAAGGGGTCAAACCTCCAACAGCAGACCGTGTCAAGAATGCCAAGAAATTGATGGATACAGAAAGTTACCAAGACTACATGAAACGTGTTCATGGATAAAAAAAGAAGCCCGATGGAGATATCGGGCTTTTGTGATGATAAAAAGCCTAGCATTTCAGCTAAGCTTTTTTCTTATTATCTCGAGCGTTGTTTTCCAGAATTGCGTTTTTTATGTTTCTTATTAGTTATGATAGCAGTTGCTTGGTTTGGAGTGACATCTTTGCGTCCGCCTCCAGTTGAAAACGAGCTTGCTTTCGGTGGGTTTTTGGCAAATTCTTCACGAACTTTTTTGCGAAGTTTTGGACGAACAACATAGTTAACGATGAACTGTTGGAGAATCATCATGAAACCACCGACAACCCAGTAAAGGGTCACACTGGCTGGTGCGAAGAAGGAGAAGACGACAATCATGAGTGGGCTCATGTAAATCATTTTCTTGAGCTGTTCTCTTTGCATCTCATCTTCTACTCCATGAAGTGAGAGAATTGATTGGAGATAGTAGAGGATACCAGCGAAGGCGACAAGGATCATACTTGGGGAACCAAGATTGATACCCAAGAAAGTAGAGCTAGCTACACCATCAGTGTATTGGGCTGCAAAGTAGATAGCAGAGAAGAAAGGCATTTGAATGAGGATAGGGAAACATCCTACTCCACCGAACATGCTGATGCCGTGTTCTTTCTGAGCTGCAAAGAGGGCTTGTTGCGCTTCTAGTTTTTCTTCTTGAGTTGTTGCTTCTTTGAGACGTGTTTGATGTGGCTCAAGGACGTGTTTGAGGGCATTCATCTTCTCAGAGTGAAGCGTTGCCTTCCATGATTGGTAGATACCAAGTGGGAGGATAATCAAGCGCACGATAATGGTTACGATAATGATAGCCACACCAAAGCCTAGACCTTTATCAGTAGCGAAGTATTTGATGGCTTCAGCCATAGGTGCTCCGATAGTATTCCAAATTAATCCTGTGGGTTGTCCTGTTGCTTTGTCTATTTGGACACAGCCTGTCAAGACGAGTAGCATAGCCACTCCCATAGCAGAGAGGGCAAAACGTTTAATAGATTTCAATGTTTTCATTCCTTCTTTAAAAATTATACCTTTCTATTCTACTGTTTTTTTGTAAAATATACAATAGTTCTAGAGACCTAATTTGCGACTTTGAAGTCCGAATAGGATGAAAAGTTGCTCATTTGTACATCTAGATAGGTAACTTTTGAAAAAGGTGTCGGACCTTTTCGGATCTCTTGGATAAATTTTGCCATAGTTGCAGAGGAGTCTGCCTGAGCAAGAATTTCCACGGTGCCATCGTCGTTATTCCAGACACGACCAGTGATGCCACCGATTTCAAGAGCTAAAGTATAAACACCCCAGCGAAAACCAACACCCTGCACCCTGCCTTGGGCAATCATTCTAACCTTTTGCATACCAAACCCCTTTGATTGTGTTATAATATTTCTATGACTATTATAACCTCAAAAGCCAATTCTGTGGTAAAAAATGCCAAGAAATTACATCAAAAAAAATATCGAAAGTCTGCTTATTTGATTGAGGGCTGGCACTTGTTTGAAGAAGCTGTTCAAGCAGGAGTGACGATTGAGAAGATTTTTGCTCTGGAAAGCTATAAGGAACAGTTAGCCGCTTTTTCGCAAACAGTCTGGGTTTCAGAGGAGATTTTGCTAGATTTGGCAGATACGCAAACTCCTCAAGGGATTGTTGCAGTGATTCAAAAAGAAGAAGTGGGACTGCCTGATCTCCATCAGGGCAAGTATCTATTTTTAGAGGATGTTCAAGATCCTGGTAATGTGGGCACCATGATTCGGACTGCGGATGCTGCAGGTTTTACAGGGGTTATTGTTTCAGATAAGTCAGCAGATATCTACAGTCTTAAGACCCTACGTTCCATGCAAGGAAGTCATTTTCACTTGCCCATCTATCGGATGTCTCTTGCTTCCTTTATAGAAGAGACTAAGAAGACTGCTATGCCCATTCTGGCAACGACCTTATCGAGAGATTCAAAGGATTATCGTGAGCTTTCTTCACTAGAGAACTTTGTTTTAGTCATGGGAAATGAAGGGCAGGGGATTAGTTCTGTGATGGCTGAGAGTGCTGATCAGCTGGTTCATATAGGCATGAAAGGCCGAGCGGAAAGTCTCAACGTAGCAGTTGCAGCAGGCATTTTGATGTTTTATTTCAGCTAATTTATAAAATCTTTGTTATAATCAAGACATATTTATAGAAAAAGGAGAATCAGAATGAATCAAACGATTATTCAAGAACGTTCAGGTCTCAATCAATTTTACGCTAAGGTTTATGCCTTTGTGGGACTTGGGATTGGTCTATCGGCTCTCGTGTCAGCTTTGATGTTGACAGTCTTTCAGGCTCAATTGGTCTACTTTTTAATGCATGGCCGTCTCTGGTTGATGATTGCAACTTTTGCAGAACTTGCTCTAGTCTTTGTTGCAAGTAGCATGGCTGCCAAAAATAGCCCAGCAGCTCTCCCAGTATTTTTAGTTTATTCTGTTTTAAATGGTTTTACCCTTAGCTTTGTCGTAGCTTTCTATACGCCGGGAACAGTTTTGTCAGCCTTTGTATCCAGTGCCCTACTCTTCTTTGTCATGGCGGCAATCGGAATTTTCACTAAGAAAGATTTGAGTGGAATGGGCCGAGCTTTGATGGCGGTGCTTGTTGGTCTCATCATTGCCATGGTTGTAAATCTATTTTTAGCCAATAGCTTCTTTGACTACATGATTAGTATTGCCATGGTCTTGGTCTTCTCAGGTTTGATTGCTTGGGACAACCAAAAGATTCGCTATGTTTATGAGCAGTCACGAGGACAAGTAGCGACAGGATGGGTCATTTCAATGGCTCTCAGCATCTACCTAGACTTTATCAACCTCTTCCTTAGCATCTTACGTATCTTTGGTCGAAACGATTAATGAATGACAGAGTCAGTGTTCAAAAGAGCACTGACTTTTTCTTATTTACTCTTTTCTTTTCTTGGAAATAGGTGTATAATGCTTTTAACTAATTTTTGAGGAGCTGTTTATGAAGAAAAGTTTTATTCATCAACAAGAAGAAATTTCCTTTGTCAAAAACACTTTTACCCAGTATTTGAAAGATAAGTTAGAAGTTGTTGAAGTTCAAGGTCCTATCTTGAGCAAGGTCGGAGATGGGATGCAGGACAACCTATCAGGTGTCGAAAATCCAGTATCTGTCAAGGTTTTGCAGATTCCAGATGAAACCTATGAAGTCGTTCACTCACTTGCCAAATGGAAACGCCACACCTTGGCTCGTTTTGGTTTTGGTGAAGGTGAGGGTCTGTTTGTTCACATGAAGGCCCTTCGTCCAGACGAAGATTCGCTCGACGCGACCCACTCAGTTTATGTGGACCAGTGGGACTGGGAGAAGGTTATCCCAAATGGTCAACGCAATATCGCCTATCTCAAAGAAACCGTTGAGAAGATTTACAAGGCTATTCGTCTGACAGAGCTAGCCGTAGAAGCCCGCTATGATATCGAATCCATCTTGCCAAAACAAATCACCTTTATCCATACAGAAGAATTAGTGGAACGCTATCCAGACCTAACACCGAAAGAGCGTGAAAATGCAATCTGTAAAGAGTTCGGTGCAGCCTTCTTGATTGGTATTGGTGGCGAGTTGCCTGATGGCAAACCTCATGACGGCCGTGCACCTGACTACGATGACTGGACAACAGAGTCTGAAAATGGCTACAAAGGGTTAAATGGGGATATTCTAGTTTGGAACGAATCTCTTGGTTGTGCCTTTGAACTTTCATCAATGGGGATTCGGGTAGATGAGGATACCCTTCGTCGCCAAGTGGCTCTTACAGGAGACGAAGATCGTCTAGAATTGGAATGGCATAAAGCCCTGCTTAATGGCCTTTTCCCACTGACAATTGGTGGAGGTATCGGACAGTCTCGTATGGCCATGTTCCTTCTTCGTAAGAAACACATCGGAGAGGTTCAGACCAGTGTTTGGCCTCAAGAAGTTCGCGATACGTACGAAAATATTTTGTAGAGAATCGAACCGCAAGGTTCGGTTTTCTTTCTCTTTTTGCCTATAATTTGGTATAATAAACGGTATGAAAATCGTATCAGGAATCTACGGAGGGCGTCCCCTCAAGACGCTAGAAGGCAAGACGACGAGGCCGACATCAGATAAGGTGCGTGGAGCTATCTTTAACATGATAGGTCCCTATTTTGAGGGCGGTCGTGTCTTGGATTTCTATGCTGGCAGTGGTGGTTTATCTATTGAAGCTGTGTCAAGAGGGATGTCCCATGCTGTCTTAGTGGAACGGGATCGAAAGGCACAAGCTATCATCGCTGAAAACATCCAAATGACCAAGGAAGTTTCCAAATTTCAGCTCTTAAAGATGGAGGCTGAACGGGCCTTGGAGCAAGTGAAAGGTCCCTTTGGCCTGGTCTTTTTAGACCCTCCCTATGCCAAGGAACAAATCGTTGCAGATATCGAAAAAATGGCAGAAAGAAACCTTTTCTCCGAAGAGATCATGGTTGTCTGCGAAACCGATAAGTCTGTAGAACTACCAGAAGAAATTGCCTGCTTAGGTATCTGGAAGGAAAAAATATATGGGATTAGTAAGGTGACAGTTTATGTCAGATAAAATTGGATTATTTACAGGTTCATTTGATCCGATGACAAATGGACATCTGGATATCATTGAACGTGCCAGCAAACTCTTTGATAAGCTCTATGTCGGGGTTTTCTACAATCCCCACAAACAAGGCTTTCTCCCTGTTGAAAATCGCAAACGAGCAGTCGAAAAAGCGGTGGCGCATTTAGATAATGTAGAGGTGCTGGCTTCTCATGACCAACTAGTCGTAGATGTTGCAAGAAGACTGGGTGCTAAGACCCTTGTCCGTGGCTTGCGAAATACCACCGACTTGCAATACGAGTCTAGTTTTGATTACTACAATCATCAACTGGCTCCAGAAATCGAAACCATTTACCTATATAGTCGCCCAGAGCATCTTTATATTAGCTCTTCGGCCGTGAGAGAACTTCTGAAGTTTGGTCAGGAGATTCAGCAATATGTCCCAAACAGTGTTGTGGAGGAATTAGAACATGAAGAAAAAAACTAGATGGCCCTTATATGTCATCCTAGCACTAGTATTGACTTTTTTAGCCTTTGTAGTACCTTTACCATACTACATAGAAGTTCCGGGTGGAGCGGAAGATATTCGTCGCGTTTTGAAAGTCAATGAAACAGAAGACACAGAAGCAGGAGCTTACCAGTTTGTGACAGTTGGGATTCGACATGCAACCCTGTCGCATCTTGTCTATGCTTGGTTAACCCCTTTCACGGATATTAGAAGTGCCAAGGAGACTACGGGTGGCTCTACGGATGCAGAATTTATGCGGATTAATCAGTTCTACATGCAAACTTCTCAAAACATGGCCAAGTATCAAGGATTGAAGACGGCTGGAAAAGATATTGAACTCAAGTATCTGGGAGTCTATGTCTTGACCGTGACGGACAATTCAACTTTTAAGGGCATTCTGAACATTGCAGATACCGTGACAGCTGTTAATGACAAAACATTTGACAGTTCAAAAGACTTGGTCGACTATGTCAATTCTCAACAATTAGGGGATACGGTCAAGGTAACCTATGAAGAAGACGGAAAAGTCAAGTCTGCAGAAGGTAAAATTATCACTCTCGAAAACGGGAAAAACGGGATTGGGATTGGTTTGATTGACCGTACGGAAGTGACCAGTGACGTTCCAATTCGCTTTTCAACAGCTGGTATCGGCGGGCCAAGTGCTGGTCTCATGTTTAGTCTCGCTATCTACACCCAGATAGCAGATCCAGGACTTCGTAATGGCCGCGTCGTTGCGGGAACGGGAACCATTGATCGCGATGGAAATGTTGGCGACATCGGTGGAATTGACAAAAAAGTAGTTGCAGCCTCTCGTCAGGGAGCCAACATCTTTTTTGCTCCTGACAATCCAGTCACCGAGGAAGCAAAAAAAGCAGATCCCAATGCGAAAAGCAACTATGAAACAGCCCTAGAAGCTGCTAAAACGATCAAAACAGAGATGAAAATCGTTCCGGTTAAAACCTTGCAGGATGCGATTGATTACCTTAAAAACAATCCCTAATTCGTAGAAAAATCGAAAACTAGCGCGCAAGCGGATAAGATGGTATAATAGTCAAATGGTTCAATTATTATTCACTCTAAGTAGTCATATACTCTTTATTTATTTGAGTTTTTACCTTTTGAAGGATCTTGTGAGATGGGAAAAGGTTTTAAAAGTGACCGCTACTAATACAAAAAAAGTTCGTTTGTTGGTAGGCTTCTTTAGTATTGTGATGGGCTACATCTTGAGTTCATTCTTTATCAGTTTGTACCAACTGTGGCAAGAAGCACTTAGAGGACTATTATAAAATCAAAAGTAAAGGAAACAACTATGGAAAAAATTGTGGTTCAAGGCGGAGATAATCGTCTGGTCGGGAGTGTGACGATCGAGGGAGCAAAGAATGCAGTCTTACCCTTGTTGGCAGCGACTATTCTAGCAAGCAAGGGGAAGACAGTCTTGCAGAACGTCCCAATCTTGTCAGATGTTTTCACCATGAATCAAGTGGTTCGAGGTCTGAATGCCAAGGTGGACTTTGATGAGAAAGCTCATGTTGTCGAGGTTGATGCGACTGGTGATATCACGGAGGAAGCTCCATACAAGTATGTCAGCAAGATGCGTGCATCGATTGTAGTCTTGGGACCAATCCTTGCTCGTGTAGGCCATGCCAAAGTTTCTATGCCAGGAGGGTGCACTATCGGGAGTCGTCCAATCGACCTCCACCTCAAAGGTTTGGAAGCTATGGGGGCAAAAATCACCCAGACAGCTGGTTACATCGAAGCCAAGGCAGAACGCCTGCATGGCGCTCATATCTACATGGACTTCCCTAGTGTCGGCGCAACACAAAACCTCATGATGGCAGCGACTCTAGCTGATGGTGTGACAGTCATTGAAAATGCTGCGCGTGAGCCAGAAATTGTTGACCTCGCTATTCTCCTTAATGAAATGGGAGCCAAGGTCAAGGGAGCTGGTACCGAAACCATCACAGTGACTGGTGTCGAGGAACTCCATGGTGCGACCCACAATGTCGTTCAAGATCGTATCGAAGCCGGAACCTTTATGGTGGCTGCAGCTATGACTGGTGGCGATGTCCTCGTTCGTGATGCAGTCTGGGAACATAATCGCCCCTTAATCTCAAAACTACTTGAAATGGGAGTTGAAGTGACAGAGGAGTCAGAAGGTATCCGTGTTCGTTCTCAACTTGAAAATCTCAAGGCTGTTCATGTAAAAACCTTACCACATCCAGGCTTTCCAACAGATATGCAGGCGCAATTTACAGCTCTGATGACAGTCGCAAAAGGGGAATCCACCATGGTGGAAACGGTGTTTGAGAATCGCTTCCAACACTTGGAAGAAATGCGCCGTATGGGCTTGCATTCAGAGATTATCCGTGATACAGCTCGTATTGTTGGGGGACAGGCTTTACAGGGGGCAGAAGTTCTATCAACGGATCTTCGCGCTAGTGCTGCTTTGATTTTGACAGGTCTGGTGGCGCAGGGAGAAACAGTTGTCGGTAAGTTAGTCCACCTTGATAGAGGTTACTACCGTTTCCATGAGAAATTGGCTCAGCTAGGAGCGAAGATTCAGCGAATCGAGGCAAATGATGAAGAATAAAAATTTACGCTATGTACTCCGTCGTTTACTGTTGATTTTTATCGTCCTATTGCTAGGCTTTCTGGCTTTAGGGATCGGCTTGATGGTTGGCTATGGTATCCTAGGAAAGGGACAGGATCCATGGGCAATCCTGTCTCCAGCAAAGTGGCAGGAATTGATTAGCAAATTTACAGGAAATTAGACTGGGAGACCAGTCTTTTTCTAAAGAAATAAGGAGAAAAATGGACAAAAAAACAAGACAAGCTCTGATAGGGTTACTTCTATTCTTACTCTTGGCTGCTGGAAGCTACTATATCAAGCAGATGCAGACAGCGCCAAACTCCCCTAGAACAAAGGTTAGTCAGAAAAAACAAGCTTCAGAAGCTCCCAGTCAGGAGCTTGCTGAAAGTGTCTTAACTGAGTCAATCAAAAACCAAATCAAGGGTAATCTCGAGTGGAATGGAGCAGGGGCCTTTGTTGTCAATGGCAATAAAACCAATCTAGATGCCAAGGTTTCTAGCAAACCCTATGCGGATAATAAAACAAAGACAGTTGGAAAAGAAACAGTCCCGACTGTTGCCAATGCCATCTTATCCAAAGCGACTCGGCAGTATAAGAACCGTGAAGAAACAGGCAACGGCTCAACCTCCTGGACGCCACCAGGATGGCATCAGGTCAAGAATCTAAAGGGAGCCTATACACATGCAGTTGATAGAGGACACCTGCTGGGCTATGCCTTGATAGGTGGATTGGATGGTTTTGATGCCTCTACTAGCAATCCCAAGAACATTGCAGTCCAGACAGCTTGGGCAAACCAAGCACAGGCTGAAGATTCGACAGGTCAGAACTACTATGAGAGTTTGGTCAGAAAAGCCTTGGACCAAAATAAGAGGGTCCGTTATCGGGTGACGCTCCACTATGCGACAAATGAGGACCTAGTTCCATCGGCTTCACAAATCGAAGCCAAGTCTTCAGATGGCGAATTGGAATTCAATGTCCTAATCCCCAATGTTCAAAAGGGAATCCAACTTGATTACCAAACGGGTCAAGTAACAGTGATAGATTAGAAACAATAGATACTATAAAAACAGCTCCTTTGTCTTCTATAGGCAGGGGAGCTGTTCTTTAAATGAAAAATAATGTGAATCCTGATGGATTTTATGATATAATGGAACACAAGATACTATTTTAGGAGAAGGACTATGGAAGACCCGAGCAGTCAGAATTTGTTGCTACAGTTTGTATTGTTATTTATCTTGACCTTTTTAAATGCCTTTTTCTCAGCCACCGAAATGGCTATGGTGTCACTAAATCGTGCCCGAGTAGAGCAAAAAGCAGAAGAAGGAGACAAACGTTATATCCGTTTGTTAAAGGTACTTGAAAACCCTAATCACTTTTTATCAACGATTCAAGTTGGTATCACCTTGATTACGATCTTGTCTGGGGCCAAATTGGCGGATACCCTTGGACAAGTGATTGCATCTTGGATGGGAAGCGGAGAGACGGCTTATGCCATTGCAAGTTTTTTATCTTTAGCGTTTTTGACCTACATCTCTATTGTTTTTGGGGAACTCTATCCTAAGAGAATCGCTCTAAATCTGAAAGATAACTTGGCCATCCGAACCGCACCAGTCATTATTGGTTTGGGGAAAATTGTCAGCCCCTTTGTTTGGCTTCTGTCGGCTTCAACTAATTTGTTGAGTCGTGTGACGCCAATGACCTTTGATGATGCTGATGAAAAGATGACACGTGATGAAATAGAGTACATGCTCACCAATAGTGAGGAAACTTTGGATGCAGACGAAATCGAGATGTTACAAGGGATTTTCTCTCTAGATGAGCTGATGGCGAGAGAAGTCATGGTTCCTCGGACGGATGCCTTTATGGTGGATATTCAGGATGATAGTCAAACCATTATCCAAAGTATTCTAAAGCAAAATTTCTCACGTATCCCTGTTTATGATGGGGATAAGGACAATGTGATTGGTTTGATTCATACCAAGCGTTTGCTAAACGCTGCCTATGCAGATGGTTTTGAAAATATTGTCTGGAAGAAGATCTTACAAGATCCACTCTTTGTTCCTGAAACTATTTTTGTGGATGACTTGCTAAAAGAATTGCGAAATACCCAAAGACAAATGGCCATTTTGCTCGATGAATATGGTGGTATGGCTGGTTTGGTAACTCTGGAAGATCTTTTAGAAGAGATTGTCGGTGAGATTGATGACGAGACCGATAGGGCAGAAATCGAAGTTCATCAAATCGGTGAGGACACCTATATTGCACAGGGAACCATGAATCTTAACGACTTCAATAACTACTTTGGTGTCGAACTAGAAAGCGATGATGTGGATACCATCGCCGGTTATTATTTGACGGGTGTTGGTACGATTCCAACAACTGAAAAAATCAGTTATGAACTGGTCAGTCAAAACAAGCAAATCGTCCTGACCAATGATAAGGTGAAAAATGGACGTGTTACCAAGGTAAAAGTTCAAATCACAGAACTAGAACCTGAAGAAGAAACAGAATAAAGCAGTGACTTGAGTCACTGCTTTATATTTACCCAAATTCGCCCCAAAAGTTTTCCAAAGTTATCCGTACTTATCTGAAGAAAAAATAAAAAAAGCCCGATTTTACGGGCTTTTATTTGGTTGATTCCTGTTCATTCAGGTATTGAAAGGCGGTAGACGGATTTGAACCGACGATCAAGCTTTTGCAGAGCCGTGCCTTACCACTTGGCTATACCGCCTCAACGTTTATTATTATACCTTGAAAATCATTTCCCGTCAATAGTTTCTTATTCTAAAATCCAATTTAAGAAAACAGATGATGATCGAAGAAGTGAGAAAAAGCCTTTAAAAATCCTCTTCTGAAGAAGATCAGACTAGAAAGTATTTCTTGCAGAAACAAACAAAGAATGCAAGAATTTTGACAAATAGAAGTTTTTTGAGGAAATGCGCCTAAATATTCTGAAAATTCGTTTACTTTTTAAAAAATATATGTTATAATTTCCAATAAGCCTAAATTTTTCAAGAGGAGTTAAAAACATGAAAAAAAGTAGAGTATTTGTTGCAGCAGGTGTTGCTTTATTAGCAGCAGGAGTACTAGCTGCTTGCGGTTCTTCAAAATCATCTGATTCAACAGCGCCAAAAAATTATGGCTATGTTTATACAGCTGATCCAGAAACATTGGATTACCTCATTTCAGGGAAACAAAGTACTAAGGTTGCCACTTCAAATGGTATCGATGGTCTCTTCACGAATGATAAATATGGAAATTTGACTCCTGCAGTTGCAGAAGACTGGTCAGTTTCACAAGATGGTTTGACTTATACCTACAAGATTCGTAAAGGTGTCAAATGGATGACATCTGATGGAGAAGAGTACGCTGAAGTAACTGCCAAAGACTTTGTAAATGGTTTGAAACACGCAGCAGATAAAAAATCAGCAGCTAAGTATCTAGCAGAAGATTCAGTTAAAGGTCTATCTGACTATATTGCTGGAAACAATAAAGATTTTGCTTCAGTCGGTGTAAAAGCAGTTGATGATTATACCCTTGAATACACTTTGAATAAACCAGAGCCATACTGGAACTCTAAGTTGGCCTACTCAATCTTCTGGCCATTGAACGAAGAATTTGAAAAATCAAAAGGGGCTGACTTTGGTAAAGCAACTGACCCTACATCATTGCTTTACAATGGACCATTCTTGCTGAGAGGTTTGACTGCTAAGTCATCTATCGAATTTGTGAAGAATGAAAACTATTGGGATAAAGACAATGTTCATATCGATAAAGTAACCCTTGCTTTCTATGATGGGTCAGACCAAGAGTCAATTGAACGTAACTTTACAAGTGGAGCTTATAGCTATGCTCGTCTTTACCCAACAAGTTCAAACTACTCTAAAGTAGAAGAGACTTATAAAGACAACATCTACTACACTCCATCAGGACCTGGTATCGCTGGTTTGGGTGTGAATATTGATCGTCAAGGTTACAAATACACTTCTAAGACAACTGATGAAGAGAAGACTTCTACCAAGAAAGCCCTTCTTAACAAAGACTTCCGTCAGGCCTTGAGCTTCGCCTTTGACCGTACTTCTTACTCAGCACAAATTAACGGTAAGCAAGCTGCCCCTCTTGCAGTTCGTAACCTCTTTGTGAAACCAGACTTTGTCTCTGCAGGCGAAAAAACTTTCGGTGACTTGGTAACTGAAAAGATGGCTGCTTATGGTGATGAGTGGAAGAATGTAAACTTTGCGGATGGTCAAGATGGACTCTTCAACGCCGATAAAGCCAAAGCTGAATTTGCCAAAGCCAAAACTGCATTGGAAGCAGAAGGTGTGAAATTCCCTATCCACTTGGATATTCCAGTAGATCAATCATCTAAAAACTATATCGCACGTATTCAATCTTTCAAACAATCCGTTGAAACAGTACTTGGCGAAGATAATGTAGTTATCGATATCCAACAAATCACTGCAGATGAACTACAGAATATTACTTACTACGCAGCTAGCGCAGCAGCAGAAGATTGGGACCTTTCAGGTGCTGTTGGATGGAACCCTGACTATGAAGATCCATCAACTTACCTTGATATCTTGAAAACAACAAATGCTGAACAAACAAAAACATACATGGGTTATGAAGGTGCAGATAATGCTGCAGCGGCTCAAGTTGGTTTGAAAGAATACGATAAGCTAGTTGATGAAGCAGCTAAAGAAACCAACGACTTGAATGTTCGTTATGAAAAATATGCGGCTGCCCAAGCTTGGTTGACAGATAGCTCTCTCTTTATTCCTGCTATGTCTGGTAGCGGAGCTGCACCAATCATTTCTCGTGTTGTGCCATTCTCTGCATCATACAGTCAATCTGGAGATAAGGGATCAGACGTATACTTCAAGTATATTCAGTTACAAGATAAGGTTGTAACAAAAGCTGATTATGAACAGGCTCGTGAAAAATGGCTCAAAGAGAAAAAAGAATCAAACGAAAAAGTTCAAAAAGAATTGGCTAATCACGTTAAATAAATAACTCTCAAGAGAACTTTCTCTCCATGAGGAGAAGGTTCTTTTGGGATTTTAAAAGGAAACGATATGAAGAAATATATTTTTATGCGTGTATTGCGTTCATTGTTGTCTATTTTCTTGGTGACAACTTTGACCTACACAATTATCTATACGATGGTTCCTCGAAAACTGATTTTCAAGCAGGATACCAACTATAACAAGATTGCAACGACACCGGATAAGCGGGATAATTATGAAAATACCGTTTATGAACGGATGGGCTATATCGAGTACTACGATACCAAAGAGTTGCAAGAAAGAGCGAGTACAATGGACTCATCTGTAACAGTGGATGCCAATGATACCAATAAGGCAATCTACGAAAAATACATCAACCAACTAGGAAATGGTTGGACACTCGGTGTGTTCTCAGAAAGTGGTCAATTCTATGCTACGCGTGAAATTCCAATTTTTGAACGTGTTTTCAAATTCTATGCGAACTTGATTGATATTGATCATCCAAACAAAATTCAAGACCCTGAAAATCCAAACTTGCAACGTTATCTTCGTTTTGAAAATGACCCTGCTATCGGTTGGTCATTGGTTGGTTCAGGTACAAAACACAAATACCTTTTGTATTTCAACAATCAATTCCCATTTGTACACCAAAACTTTGTGAACATTAACTTGGGAGATTCTTACCCAACTTATGCAAACACACCAGTGCTTCAAGTTATCACACAAGGTCAGGGACAAACTAAGACATCAGAAGTTCAATTCCCTACAGGTAAAAAGACTTCATCTGTAGATATTTACTCTCGTACTTACAAATCTCCAAGTCAAGCAGATGCGCGTGAAGTAGCCAACTATGGTAAAGACGATCCATATACAGCTACAGAAAGCAATTATCAATATCCTTCAATGATCGCAAGCTCAGCGGTTGCTGGTTTGATTGGTTTGATTATTTCGTATGCGATTGCGATTCCACTTGGATCTGCTATGGCTCGCCACAAGAATACTTGGATTGATAGCTTCTCGACAGGTGCCCTTACCTTCTTGCTTGCCCTTCCAACGATTGCCTTGGTTTATATCGTGCGTTTGATTGGCTCATCTATTGGTCTGCCTGATTCATTCCCTATCTTGGGGGCTGGAGATTGGCGTTCATATGTCTTGCCAGCAGTCATTCTAGGTTTGTTGGGTGCGCCAAGTACAGCTATCTGGATTCGTCGTTACATGATCGACTTGCAATCTCAGGACTTCGTTCGTTTTGCTCGTGCAAAAGGTTTGTCTGAAAAAGAAATTTCAAATAAACACATCTTTAAAAATGCCATGGTTCCTTTGGTTTCAGGTATTCCTGGTGCCGTAATCGGGGTTATCGGTGGTGCAACATTGACAGAAACAGTCTTCGCTTTCCCAGGTATGGGTAAAATGTTGATTGACTCTGTTAAGGCATCAAATAACTCAATGGTAGTTGGTCTTGTCTTCATCTTCACATGTATTTCTATCTTCTCACTCTTTGTAGGAGACATCTGGATGACCATGCTTGACCCACGTATTAAATTGACAGAGAAAGGAGGCAAATAATGTCAACAATCGATAAAGAAAAATTTCAGTTCGTAAAACGTGACGATTTTGCCTCTGAAACAATTGATGCTCCTGCCTATTCATACTGGGGTTCTGTATTTAGACAATTTCTAAAGAAAAAATCAACAGTCATTATGTTGGGGATTTTGGTTGCCATTATCTTGATGAGCTTTATTTACCCAATGTTCTCAGATTTTGACTTCAACGATGTAAGTAAGGTCAATGACTTTTCTGCTCGTTTTATCAAACCCAATGCTGAACATTGGTTTGGTACAGATAGTAATGGTAAATCCTTGTTTGATGGGGTTTGGTTTGGTGCGCGTAACTCTATCCTCATCTCTGTAATTGCAACTTTTATCAACCTTGTAATTGGGGTTATTGTTGGTGGAATCTGGGGAATTTCAAAATCCGTTGATCGCGTCATGATGGAAGTTTATAACATTATTTCAAACATTCCATCTCTCTTGATTGTCATTGTCTTGACTTACTCAATTGGTGCTGGTTTCTGGAATTTGATTTTTGCCATGAGTGTGACAACTTGGATTGGGATTGCTTATATGATTCGTATCCAAATCATGCGTTACCGTGACTTGGAATACAACCTTGCTTCTCAAACACTTGGAACACCAACCTTTAAAATCATTGTTAAAAACATCATGCCGCAATTGGTATCTGTTATTGTTTCTACAATGACCTTGATGTTGCCAAGCTTCATCTCTTATGAAGCCTTCCTTTCCTTCTTTGGATTGGGATTGCCTGTAACAGTGCCAAGTTTGGGACGTTTGATCTCAGATTACTCACAAAACGTTACGACCAACGCTTACTTGTTCTGGATTCCGTTGACAACCTTGATCTTGGTATCCCTATCTCTTTTCGTTGTTGGTCAAAACCTAGCGGATGCTAGTGATCCACGTACACATAGATAGGAGTAGACATGATAAAAGGAAAAAATGTAATTTTGACTGCTCGTGATATTGTCGTGGAATTTGACGTTCGTGACAAAGTTCTGACGGCTATCCGAGGGGTTTCTCTGGACCTGATTGAAGGAGAAGTTCTTGCCTTGGTAGGTGAGTCTGGTTCTGGTAAATCTGTTTTAACAAAAACCTTTACAGGGATGTTAGAAGACAATGGACGTATTGCCCAAGGAAGCATCGACTATCGTGGACAAGACTTGACCGCTCTTACTTCTAACAAAGAATGGGAGAAGATTCGTGGTGCTAAAATTGCGACCATCTTCCAAGACCCTATGACAAGTTTGGATCCAATCAATACAATCGGTAGCCAAATCACTGAAGTGATCATTAAACACCAAGGGAAAACAGCTAAGGAAGCCAAAGAGATGGCAATCGACTATATGAACAAGGTCGGAATCCCAGATGCTGAAAAACGTTTTGATGAGTATCCTTTCCAATATTCTGGAGGGATGCGTCAACGTATCGTTATCGCGATTGCCCTTGCCTGTCGTCCAGATATCTTGATCTGTGACGAGCCAACAACAGCTCTTGATGTAACCATTCAAGCGCAAATCATTGATTTGCTTAAAACATTGCAAAATGAGTACCACTTTACCATTATCTTTATCACCCATGACCTTGGTGTGGTAGCAAGTATTGCCGATAAGGTGGCGGTTATGTATGCTGGTGAAATTGTAGAATACGGTACTGTTGAGGAAGTCTTCTACGATCCTCGTCATCCATATACTTGGAGTCTCTTGTCTAGCTTGCCACAGCTTGCTGACGATAAAGGAGAATTGTACTCTATCCCTGGAACACCACCGTCTCTTTATACTGAGTTGAAAGGTGATGCCTTTGCCCTTCGTTCAGATTATGCGATGCAAATTGACTTTGAACAGAAAGCACCTCAGTTTTCAGTCACTGATACCCACTGGGCTAAGACTTGGTTGCTTCATGAGAATGCTCCTAAAGTTGAAAAACCTGGAGTCATTGCAGATTTGCATGACAAGATTCGTGATAAAATGGGCTTTGCTCATCTAGAAGACTAGGAGGAAGGAAATGTCTGAAAAATTAGTAGAAATTAAAGATTTAGAAATTTCCTTCGGTGAAGGAAGTAAGAAGTTTGTCGCGGTTAAAAACGCCAACTTCTTTATCAACAAGGGAGAAACATTCTCTCTTGTAGGTGAGTCTGGTAGTGGGAAAACAACGATTGGTCGTGCCATTATTGGTTTAAATAATACTAGTAAAGGTGAGATCATATTTGATGGTCATAAAATTAATGGGAAAAAATCTCATAAAGAATCATCAGATTTGATCCGTCGCATCCAGATGATTTTCCAGGACCCTGCAGCTAGCTTGAATGAGCGTGCGACAGTTGACTATATCATCTCTGAAGGTCTTTACAACTATCACTTGTTTAAAGATGAAGAAGATCGAAAAGAAAAAGTTCAAAAGATGATTCATGAAGTTGGGCTTTTGAAAGAACACTTGACCCGTTATCCACACGAGTTTTCTGGTGGTCAACGTCAACGTATCGGGATTGCCCGTGCCCTTGTGATGGAACCTGATTTCGTTATTGCGGATGAGCCAATTTCAGCCTTGGATGTATCAGTGCGTGCGCAGGTCTTGAACTTGCTCAAGAAGTTCCAAAAAGAGTTGGGCTTGACCTATCTCTTTATCGCGCATGACTTGTCAGTTGTTCGCTTTATCTCAGATCGTATCGCGGTTATCTATAAGGGGGTTATCGTCGAAGTGGCGGAGACAGAGGAGTTGTTTAACAATCCTGTCCACCCATACACTCAAGCACTTCTATCTGCTGTACCGATTCCAGATCCAATCTTGGAACGCAAGAAGGTCTTGAAAGTTTACGATCCTGACCAACATGACTATGAGACAGACAAGCCATCTATGGTAGAAATTCGTCCAGGTCACTATGTTTGGGCCAATCAAGCAGAACTTGCTCGTTACAAGAAAGCTCTTAAAGAATAAACAAATTAGGAGAGGACCGAAAGGTCTTCTCATTTTTTATAGAAAAATTTCCCCTTCTACTAGCTTGTAAAAGGGGAATTGTATTATCATTAGCGTTTAGACCAGGTACGTCTCATAAAGAGTAGCAAAATTGGGTAAATCTCTAAGCGACCTGCGATCATTGCAAAGGAGAGGAGGATTTTAGAGATGGGACTAAAGATGGAAAAACTCGAGGTTGTACCTAGAATAGGTCCGATATTGTTAAAACAGCTGAAGACCGCACTGGTCACGACTAGAAAATCATTGCTATCAAGACTGACGATAAAGATGAGAGAGAGAATGATCATCATATAGATAGCAAAATATTTAAGAATCTTGTGCTGGGTATCCTTATCAATCACAGTTTTATTGACGTGTAGAGTCAAAACACGGTGAGGAGATAAGGTGGACAAAATCTGATTTTTTGCGATTTTAGAGAGGATAAGTCCTCTGATCACCTTAAGACCACCTGCAGTTGAGCCTGCTGATCCACCGATTCCCATGAGGAAGAGGAGGATAAATTGGGAGAAGAGGGGCCAGTTGGTAATATCTCCGTAACCAAAACCTGTTGTCGTGATGATGTTGGAAACCTGGAAGAAGGCCATTTCAACACTTTTAGAGACACCTTGGTAGAGGTGGAGTGTATTAAGCGTAATCAAGCCTGTAGAAACTAGGACAATGATGATATATGCTCGTAGTTCTTCATCTCCAAAGAAAGCCTTAACCCGACGGAGCATGAGGTAGTAGTAGAGATTGAAGTTAACCCCAAAAACCAACACTCCGATACTAACTAGATAGGTGATGAGTGAGCTACCGTAGTGGGCAATTCCGTCGTTATAGACGGTAAAGCCCCCAGTTCCTGCTGTTCCCATAGCGATGACAAAACTATCATAGAGGGGCATGCCTGCTAAGTAGTAGATAACCACAAAAAGGGAGAAGAGAGCCAGATAAAGCAGATAGAGAATTTGGGCAGTGTTTTTTAGCTTGGATACGACCTTGCCAAAGACAGGTCCAGGGACCTCAGCCTTCATCACCTCCAAGTGGCTATTCTTAGCATTGTCCATAATGGCAAGTGCAAAGACGAGTACCCCCATCCCTCCGATCAAGTGGGTGAAACTTCGCCAGAAGAGGAGGGAACGAGTGAGAACGGAAACATCGTTCAGAATAGTTGCTCCTGTAGTTGTAAATCCAGAACTGATTTCAAAGAAGGCATCGATAATGCTGGGGATTTGTCCTGAAAAGACAAAGGGGAGGCCACCAAAGAAAGACCATAGAATCCAACAGAGGGCAACAATTAAGACTCCTTCCTTGGCATAAATCCGTTGATTTTTCGGTTTCCGTAAAACACCTAGACCACCAAGAAGGACTAAAATTCCAATCGTAGAAAAGAGAGCGATAAATACTTGACTGGATTCTTGGTAATAGATCGCTACACTAACAGGAACTAGGAGGAGAACAGCCTCAATCAAGAGAAGTTTTGAGAGGAGGTAACGAATCATACTTTTATTCATTTTTTACCTCTCAATCAAATCATAAATTTTGGTGATGTTTGGCAATAAGGTCGTCACGAGTAACTTGTCTCCCACCTCAAGCATATCCTCTCCAGTAGGGAAGATTGTTTTTCCTTTTCGGATAATGGCTGCAATGAGAACCCCTTTTTTCAATTTCAACTGTGATAGAGGTTTGGCAGTCATTTTATTAGCTTCCTTGATTTGGAATTGGAGAGTTTCAATTTGACCGTTTGCTAGATGGTGCATGGCTTGAAGATCTGAATACTGAGCGTTTACTCGACCACGGATAAAGTGCATAATGGTATCCACTGCGATGCTTTTTGGTGTGATAATACTTGAAAAATCAGGCGCGTGGATAATCTCTAAAAGGCTTGTTCGGTTGACCTTGGTGATATTCTTATGGACGCCAACTCGGTCAAAAAACATAGAGGTGATGATATTTTCCTCATCAACCCCAGTCAAGGTTGCGACTGCATCATAGTGGGGAGCACTTTCTTCCAGCAAAATGTCTTTTGCAGTTCCATCTCCTTGGACAATATAGAGATTGGGGAACTTTTCGCTGAAGAAACGAGCTCTTTCAGGATTGATCTCGATGACCTTGGTATCAATGCGACTGTCTTTTAAAATGCCGAGTAGATAATAAGCAATCTTTCCAGCTCCAACGATAAGTAAGCTTTTCACTGCACGAGATTTAAAATAGTTATGGAAAAGCATCATATCTACACGATTTCCCGTAACAAAAATCCTATCCTTGTCTTGGATAATAATATCACCACTTGGGATCATCAGTTGATGATCTCTCTCCATAGCACAGACAATAATATTCCCAAACTTTTTACGGAAGTCTGAGATTGGCATTTGACAAAGACCGCTAGAATCCTTGACAACAAATTCCATGAGACTGACCCGACCTCCGGCAAATCGTTCGACAGAGAGGGCATTAGGGAAATCAATGATATTTGAGATCGCACGCGCTGCTAGGAGTTCTGGGTTAACGATAAGTGAGAATCCAAGAATATTTTTCTCTTTAAAATAGGCATTGGAGTATTCAGGATTTCGTACCCGAACGATGGTTTCTTTAGCGCCCATTTTCTTAGCAAGTACCGCTGAAATCATATTCACTTCATCGTATTCGGTTAGAGCAATAAAGATATCACACTCTTGAACACCGGCTTGCTCCAAGATGGCAAAGTCAGCACCATTTCCAAGGAGACCTATGATATCATAGCGACTGACAATGTGATTGAGGACAGCCTCATCTTGTTCGATGAGGACAACGTCATGGTTTTCTGCAACCAGTGAACGACAGAGGGCGAAACCAACTTTCCCTCCACCAACAAGGACAATTTTCATATAAAAAACCTACTTTTTCATGATGTAACTATCATACCCTTTTTTAGCAAAAAATGCACTTGCTAAGGCGATTTTTAGGGGAAGAAAGACTTTTTTCAAGTTTTGAAGCTACATTTGTTTAACTTCTATGACAATGTCTCTGATTTGAAGTGATTTGGCTCTTTTGCCATACCTTTTCAGAAAGGAATGACCAAACATGAAAATATCATCAAAAAAAGTAAAAAAATCAAGTCGTTTCTATTGACAATGATTCTGAAAGTGTTATACTAAGGAAGTAGTTTCGCTGATTTACTTCAAACCTGTTGTGAGGTAAGTTAACGACGCCTTAACCACGCTGTTTGCTGAGCTTGACTCCGGGCAGTGTGGCTATTTTTTTGCAATGATAAAAGGAAACCCGTCATGACAAATCACATTGTATTATTCGAGCCTCAGATTCCACAAAATACAGGTAACATTGCGCGTACTTGCGCTGCGACCAATTCTCCCCTCCACATCATTAAACCAATGGGCTTTCCCATTGACGACCGAAAGATGAAGCGGGCTGGTTTGGATTACTGGGATAAGCTTGAGATTTATTTTTATGACAGCTTGGAAGATTTCATGTCTCAGATGAAAGGACAAGTCTATCTGATTTCGAAATTTGCTGAGAAAGTGTATTCTGAGGTGGATTTATCGACTGACGAAGACCATTATTTTCTCTTTGGACGTGAAGACAAGGGCTTGCCCGAGGACTTTATGCGAGACCATCCTGAGAAGGCTCTCCGTATTCCTATGAACGATGAACACGTTCGCAGCCTCAATGTTTCGAATACCGTATGCATGATTGTTTATGAAGCCCTCCGCCAGCAGAACTTTGCAGGTCTTGAGCTTGTTCACACCTATGAAGCAGATAAATTGAAATAATCAAAACGCTTGCACTTGCAAGCGTTTTTTGTTATGATTAAAGGGTCTTCAGGGCTGGGTGTGATTCCCGACCGGCGGTGACTTTAACTAGCTATTCTGGCTTACTCTTCGTTGTCTTGTCTCGATATACTCAAGTATTATCTTCGACTGCGACGCCTAGATTAATCCAAAATATCTTAGTTAAAGAAGTCCGCGAGCGCAAGCTGATGTGGTGCGATTCCACAACCGACAGTATAGTCTGGATGGGAGAAGACGAAAGAATGGCTTTGTCTGTTCTGATGAGTTTATAGATGAATTGCAACCGCTTGCTCAAAAGAGTGAGGGGGAACTTTTGGGATATAAAAAGTGAGAATAGATAGAGGGATCCTTTCCAACTTCTTCTGATTTTATAGAAAATTGGAGGAACCTGTTATGACAAACACACGTCGACTTTCGACCATTGCGATTTTATCAGCCATTTCATTTGTGCTGATGTACTTTGACTTTCCGCTCTTGCCAGCGGCGACCTTCCTCAAGATCGAGTTTAGTATCTTGCCAGTCCTTGTGGGCTTGGTGGTCATGGATTTGCCAGCTGCTCTCGGGATTCTCTTGTTGCGATCACTCTTGAAGTTGCTTCTCAATAGCCAGGGAGTGAATACTTACATTGGCTTGCCAATGAATATCGTAGCTCTGGGAGTTTTTGTTATCGTCTTTGGTTTGATTTGGAAAAAGGAACGCAGCACCCTTCGTTTCCTACTAGCATCTCTAGCGGGAACTATTGGATTGACTTCTGCCATGTTGGTTCTCAACTATGTCTATGCGGTTCCTTTATACGCGCAGTTTGCCAACTTTGATATTAGAGAAATTATAGGACTTTCTAACTACTTGATGACCATGGTTTTACCTTTTAACCTGATTGAAGGTTTAATCTTTGCCGTTTCATTCTGGTTGTTATACGTCCTCTTGAAACCAACCTTAAAACATTATGAGAGATAAACAAACATTTTTAATGAAGGGCAGTTTTGCCCTTTTACTTTTCGTCCTTCTTGGCTATATGGTTAAGTTCTATCCTGAAACGCTGGTCGGTTTTGATCAACCGCTTCAGACTGCCCTTCGTGGGGATTTGCCAGATTATTTAACGGTTCTGTTCCGTGCCCTTACGCATTTGATTGATATCCCAGTAATCATTACCTGGGTTGCCATCGCAGCCTTTATCTTTTATCGTAAGCAGTGGAAGATAGAAAGCTACTTCATGGCGGGCAATCTAGCCTTAGCCGGTCTTTTGATTGTGACCTTTAAAAATATTTACCAGCGCCCACGACCAGCTATCTTACACTTGGTAGAGGAGAAGGGATTTTCCTTCCCAAGCGGGCATTCTCTGGCAGTGACGCTGATGGTAGGGACTTTGATTGTCATTCTCAGTCAACGGATTAAAGATCCGGTTTGGAGAAAAATTGTGCAAATCGTCCTTGGGGTCTACCTAGTCAGTGTGCTGCTATCTCGGGTCTATCTGGGAGTTCACTATCCATCAGATGTTCTTGCCAGTTTCTGTGTGGGCTTGGGAGTCTTGTTTATCGAATTTCCTTTCTATGACAAGCTTCGCTTCCAATGGCGATTTAAAGGCAAGCAGAAGTGAGATAGGTCTTGCAAGAATGGTAAAAATCTGATAAACTAAGTAGTAATTGAATAGGAATCCGCAAGACTAGTAACTCAAGGGAAGTATATCAGGGAGGAGAGCCGTGACTGCAAGCTCTCTATATGAAAGCTGGGTGAATTCACTTGCGCATGGATTTAGAAATGAAGGTCTGACTTGTCAGATGAAAACGGATGGTACCGCGTGTCAACGCTCCGAGTGGAGTTTTTGGCATGTGGTTTTCTTTTTATCTACGAGAGACTGATGGAGGAATTATGTCAACTATTGAAGAACAATTAAAAGCGCTTCGCGAAGAAACGCTGGCTAGCTTGAAGCAGATTACTGCTGAAAATGAAAAAGAGATGCAAGACTTGCGTGTTTCTGTCCTTGGTAAAAAAGGGTCGCTTACGGAAATCCTTAAAGGGATGAAAGATGTCTCTGCTGAGATGCGTCCAATCATCGGGAAACATGTTAATGAAGCTCGTGATGTTTTGACGGCAGCCTTTGAAGAAACAGCTAAGCTCTTGGAAGAAAAGAAAGTCGTAGCTCAACTAGCTAGCGAGAGCATTGATGTGACACTTCCAGGTCGCCCAGTTGCGACTGGGCATCGTCATGTCCTCACACAAACCAGTGAAGAAATCGAAGATATTTTCATCGGGATGGGGTACCAAGTCGTGGATGGTTTTGAAGTGGAGCAAGACTACTATAACTTCGAGCGTATGAACCTCCCAAAAGATCACCCAGCTCGCGATATGCAGGACACTTTCTATATCACAGAAGAAATCTTGCTCCGTACTCACACGTCTCCAGTTCAGGCGCGTGCTATGGATGCTCATGATTTTTCAAAAGGTCCTTTGAAGATGATCTCACCGGGGCGTGTGTTCCGTCGTGATACGGACGATGCAACCCACAGTCACCAGTTCCACCAAATCGAAGGATTGGTTGTTGGGAAAAACATCTCTATGGCAGACCTTCAAGGAACCCTTCAGTTGATTGTCCAAAAGATGTTCGGTGAAGAGCGTCAGATCCGTCTGCGTCCATCCTATTTCCCATTCACAGAGCCATCTGTTGAGGTGGATGTTTCCTGCTTCAAGTGTGGTGGAGAAGGCTGTAACGTATGTAAGAAAACAGGTTGGATCGAGATTATGGGTGCCGGTATGGTTCACCCACGTGTCCTTGAAATGAGTGGAATCGATGCGACTGTTTACTCTGGCTTTGCCTTTGGTCTTGGTCAAGAGCGTGTCGCTATGCTCCGTTACGGAATCAACGATATTCGCGGATTCTATCAAGGAGATGTCCGTTTTTCAGAACAGTTTAAATAAGATTGAAACCTGAAACACAGTCTAGTTATTTTCTCTTGATGAGAATGGTGAGGACTGACTCAAAGAAAAAGAAAGGAATTGAAAAGGTCTTATTCTGTGAGATCTTACAATCAGAATTATGCTTGTATCTTATAAATGGTTAAAAGAATTGGTGGACATTGATGTGCCATCACAAGAGTTGGCTGAGAAAATGTCAACTACAGGGATTGAGGTCGAAGGTGTCGAATCACCAGCTGCCGGTCTCTCAAAAATTGTCGTCGGTGAGGTCTTGTCTTGCGAAGATGTGCCAGAAACACACTTGCATGTCTGTCAGGTTAACGTTGGCGAAGAAGAAGCCCGTCAGATCGTTTGTGGTGCCCCAAATGTGCGTGCTGGGATCAAGGTCATGGTAGCTCTTCCAGGAGCTCGTATTGCTGACAATTACAAGATCAAAAAAGGGAAAATCCGTGGTTTAGAGTCACTTGGAATGATCTGTTCGCTTGGTGAATTAGGTATTTCTGACTCGGTCGTACCGAAGGAATTCGCAGATGGTATTCAAATCTTGCCTCAAGATGCAGTACCAGGTGAGGAAGTCTTCTCATATCTAGACTTGGATGATGAAATCATCGAACTTTCTATCACACCAAACCGTGCAGACGCTCTATCTATGCGTGGTGTGGCTCACGAAGTAGCAGCTATCTATGATAAGGCAGTTAACTTTAAAGCATTTACCTTAACAGAAACAAATGAATCTGCAGCAGACGCCCTTTCTGTAGGCATTGAGACAGACAAGGCGCCTTACTATGCGGCCCGTATCTTGGATAATGTGACCATCGCACCAAGTCCACAATGGTTGCAAAACCTTCTTATGAATGAAGGTATCCGTCCCATCAATAACGTTGTAGACGTGACCAACTATATCCTACTCTACTTTGGTCAACCGATGCATGCCTTTGATTTGGATACCTTTGAAGGCAATGACATCCGTGTGCGTGAAGCACGTGCTGGTGAAAAATTGGTGACCTTGGACGGTGAAGAACGTGACTTGGAAACAAATGACTTAGTTATCACTGTCGCAGACAAGCCAGTAGCCCTTGCAGGTGTCATGGGTGGTCAAACAACAGAAATCTCTGAAAATTCTAGTCGTGTTGTCCTTGAAGCAGCTGTCTTCAATGGCAAATCCATCCGCAAGACTAGCGGACGCCTCAACCTTCGTTCTGAATCATCTTCTCGCTTTGAAAAAGGTATCAATGTGGCAACTGTTAACGAAGCCCTTGATGCTGCGGCGAGCATGATTGCGGAACTTGCAGGTGCGACTGTGCGTAAGGGTATCGTTTCAGCAGGAGCGCTTGATACTTCTGATGTAGAAGTTTCTTCGACTCTGGCTGACGTTAACCGCGTCCTTGGTACGGAGCTTTCATATGCTGATGTGGAAGATGTCTTCCGTCGTCTTGGCTTTGGACTTTCTGGAAATGCTGAAGCCTTCACAGTCAGCGTACCTCGTCGTCGTTGGGATATTACCATCGAAGCGGACCTCTTTGAAGAAATCGCCCGTATCTATGGTTATGATCGCTTGCCAACTAGTCTTCCAAAAGATGATGGTACAGCTGGTGAATTGACTGCGACACAAAAATTGCGCCGTCAAGTTCGTACCATCGCTGAAGGAGCAGGTTTGACAGAAATCATCACCTACGCTCTGACAACGCCTGAAAAAGCAGTTGAGTTTACGGCTCAACCAAGTAACCTTACAGAACTCATGTGGCCAATGACTGTGGAACGTTCAGTCCTCCGCCAAAATATGATCTCAGGTATTTTGGATACAGTAGCCTATAACGTGGCTCGTAAGAACAAAAATTTGGCTCTTTACGAGATTGGAAAAGTCTTTGAACAAACAGGCAATCCAAAAGAAGATTTACCAAATGAAATCAACAGCTTTGCCTTTGCTTTGACAGGCTTGGTTGCAGAAAAAGACTTCCAAACAGCAGCAGTTCCAGTTGATTTCTTCTATGCTAAGGGAATCCTTGAAGCGCTCTTTACTCGCTTGGGACTAGAAGTGACTTATACAGCAACAGCTGAGATTGCTAGCCTTCACCCAGGACGTACGGCCGTGATTTCACTTGGCGACCAAGTTCTTGGTTTCCTTGGCCAAGTGCATCCAGTTACTGCCAAGGCTTACGATATCCCAGAAACTTATGTAGCGGAGCTCAACCTTTCAGCCATTGAAGCTGCCCTTCAACCAGCTGCTCCATTTGTGGAAATCACCAAATTCCCAGCAGTCAGCCGTGACGTGGCTCTACTCCTCAAGGCAGAAGTCACTCATCAAGAAGTTATAGACGCTATCCAAGCTGCAGGCGTGAAACGTTTGACAGATATCAAACTCTTTGACGTCTTCTCAGGCGAAAAACTGGGAGTTGGCATGAAGTCAATGGCCTATAGCTTGACCTTCCAAAATCCAGAAGATAGCTTAACAGACGAAGAAGTCGCACGCTATATGGAAAAAATCCAAGCATCACTCGAAGAAAAAGTGAATGCAGAAGTGCGTTAATAGTCTAAAATCCATCCCTCGGGGTGGATTTTTAGTTTCAAAAGGACAGTTCAGAAGAGAAAAGCGATAGTTGAGGAGGAAGCCATCTCAGAAAGTCTTTAATGAGTTATACTAAAGCTATCGCTGAAGCACTTAAATTTATTAGAGATAGGATACTTTTGCTACTTATAATCCGATAAAATGGACATAAATCGTTGTAAAGGCTATCAAAAAGGAGTATAATAAGTGCAACATATCTCGGAGGTGGAAAATGTTAGAAGTAAGAAATCTAGAGAAAAGTTTCGGTCCCAAGCAAGTCTTGTTTGGTGTCGATTTTCAGGCAAGTCCAGGAAGGATTCTGGGCTTGGTCGGGAAGAATGGTGCTGGGAAAACAACGATTTTCCACAGTATGTTGAAATTTTTAGAGTATCAAGGAGAGATCAGTCTGGATGGGCAGGAGATTCGTCAGGAAACCTATGCTCGGATTGGTTATCTGCCTGAGGAACGCAGCCTTATGCCCAAGCTGACAGTCCTTGAACAAGTTCGCTATTTGGCGACTCTAAAGGGCATGGATGCCAAGGAAGTCAAGGAAAAACTCCCCCAATGGATGGAGAAATTGGAAGTGAAGGGCAAATTGACCGACAAAATCAAGAGCCTTTCCAAAGGGAATCAGCAGAAAATTCAGCTCATTATCACCCTAATCCATGAGCCAGACTTGATTATCTTGGATGAGCCTTTTAGTGGTTTGGATCCAGTTAATACCGAGTTACTCAAACAAGTCATCTTGAAAGAGAAAGAGCGCGGTGCAATCATTATCTTTTCTGACCATGTCATGACCAATGTCGAGGAGCTTTGCGATGATATCCTGATGATTCGTGATGGGCGTGTAGTCTTGCACGGACCGGTCCAAGAAGTTCGCAATCAATACGGGAAAACGCGTCTCTTTGTTTCAAGTGAACGAAGCAAGGAAGAATTGGAAAATCTTCCTCATGTCAAACAGGTGAGCTTGACCAAGCAAGGCAGTTGGAAATTGATCCTAGATGATGAGAGCGCTGGAAGAGAACTCTTCCCAATCCTCACTCAAGGTCAATACATCGCGACCTTTGACCAACAAGCTCCAACAATCGATGAAATCTTTAAACTAGAATCGGGGGTGGAAGTATGAGAAATATGTGGGTTGTAATGAAGGAAACCTATCTTCGACATGTCAAGTCGTGGAGTTTCTTCTTTATGGTGATTTCGCCGTTCCTCTTTTTAGCCTTATCTGTAGGAATCGGCTTTCTCCAAGGGTCTTCTATGGCCAAGAATAGCAAGATAGCAGTAGTAACAACTGTGCCATCTGTGGAAGAAGGGCTCAAGGGTACCAATGGTATCAACTTTGATTATAAGGATGAAGCCAGTGCCCAGGCTGCTATCAAGGATGAGAAAATCAAGGGTTACCTAACCATTGACCAAGAGGACAGTGTCCTCAAGGCCGTCTATCATGGTGAAACTTCTCTTGAAACAGGCATCAAACTAGCAGTAACCAATAAGTTAAATGAACTGCAATACCAACTCAATCGTTCGGCAGCCAATTTGTCTCAAGAACAGGAAAAACGTCTGAGTCAAACCGTTGATTTTACTGAGAAGATTGATGAATCTAAGGAAAACAAAAAAATTGTTCAAACCATTGCGGCCGCAGGGCTTGGCTTCTTCCTTTATATGATTTTGATTACCTATGCTAGTGTCACTGCTCAGGAAGTGGCTAGCGAGAAAGGAACCAAAATCATGGAGGTGGTATTCTCTAGTATCCGAGCTAGTCATTATTTTTACGCTCGCATGCTGGCTCTGCTTCTTGTGATTTTGACTCATATTGGCATTTACGTCGTGGGTGGGCTGGCTGCCATTCTGCTCTTTAAAGACATCCCTATCTTGGCACAATCTGGAATTTTAAATCATCTAGGAGAGGCCTTCTCGCTCAATACCTTATTGTTTGTCTTGGTTAGCCTCTTTATGTACGTTGTTTTAGCAGCCTTCCTAGGATCTATGGTTTCTCGCCCTGAGGATTCAGGAAAGGCCTTGTCGCCATTGATGATCTTGATTATAGCAGGATTTGTCGGTGTGACCTCTCTAGGTGCTGCTGGGGATAATTTAGTTCTGAAAATTGGTTCCTATATTCCTTTCATCTCGACCTTCTTTATGCCATTTAGAGCTATAAATGGGTATGCGAGTGATTTAGAAGCCTGGATTTCACTTGCCATAACGGTTGTTTTTGCGGTCACTGCAACAGCCTTTATCGGACGCATGTATGCTAGTCTAGTCCTTCAAACAGATGATTTGGGAATCTGGAAAACCTTTAAACGTGCCTTAGCTTATAAATAGGAGAGCCTCGCAAAAGCGAGGTTTTTCTAGATGTTAAACACTGAAATCGGCAAAAATATTTTTCATATCTATTGACTTTTAGTAGTAAAATTTGGTATGATAGTAGACGGTATTGTTTACCCCATTTGTAAGGCCCCGGAACCTTTCAAATACCCCGCGGACCGGAACATCCGCCCTGTAAACAAAAACGATATTCATATAGGAGAAATCATGAACAAAACTACATTCATGGCTAAACCAGGCCAAGTAGAACGCAAATGGTATGTTGTTGACGCAACTGATGTACCTCTTGGACGCCTTTCAGCAGTTGTTGCTAGCGTACTTCGCGGAAAAAATAAACCAACATTCACACCACACACTGATACAGGTGACTTCGTAATCGTTATCAATGCTGAAAAAGTTAAATTGACTGGTAAAAAAGCAACTGATAAGATCTATTACACTCACTCAAACCACCCAGGTGGATTGAAACAAATCTCTGCTGGTGAACTACGTTCTAAAAATGCAGTACGTTTGATCGAAAAATCAGTTAAAGGTATGCTTCCACACAATACTCTTGGTCGCGCTCAAGGTATGAAATTGAAAGTATTCGTTGGAGCTGAGCACACTCACGCTGCACAACAACCAGAAGTTCTTGATATTTCAGGACTTATCTAAGGAAAGGAACAATAAAGTATGTCACAAGCACAATATGCAGGTACTGGACGACGTAAAAACGCTGTTGCACGCGTTCGCCTTGTTCCAGGAACTGGTAAAATCACTGTTAACAAAAAAGATGTTGAAGAGTACATCCCACACGCTGACCTTCGTCTTGTTATCAACCAACCATTCGCGGTTACTTCAACTGTAGGTTCATACGACGTTTTCGTTAACGTTGTTGGTGGTGGATATGCTGGTCAATCAGGAGCTATCCGTCATGGTATCGCTCGTGCCCTTCTTCAAGTAGACCCAGACTTCCGCGATTCATTGAAACGCGCAGGACTTCTTACACGTGACTCACGTAAAGTTGAACGTAAGAAACCAGGCTTGAAAAAGGCTCGTAAAGCATCACAATTTAGTAAACGTTAATTCGAGAGAATTACAATACATACAAAGAGCACCTTTCGGGGTGTTCTTTTTTATCGACACTTTGTAGATTTATAATTGGGAATCTCGTTGAATGGTATCAGGTAAATGAAAAGATTCGTTGATAATATCCTATTTCTTCGTGCTTTAGTCTACTACCTATAATGTAAAAAACTCTAGCTATCAGGTAGTTGATAGTTAGAGTTTTTTCTATTCATATGATTTAATGAGATTAAATAAGTCCTCTACTTCTGATGACGGTGTAGCTGATTTGAGATAAGCGTAATAAACTGTAAATGTTATATGGTCCTTCGGTATTAGAGGGATTTTTATTAAATCATCATCTTCATCAGAAAGGGCGATATCAGCCAGTAAACTAACGCCAATCCCTTTCTTTAAAAGTTCTTTAAGAATGACAATGTCATCAGTCTTAAAGAATATTTCTGCCTTGTTTTGATGCTTTTGATTAAGTAGTTCAAAAGCTTTTAGATGAACAAAGTGTTCGTCTAAGAGTATAAAGGATTGATCTACTAATTCTGCAAAAGCAAGGGAAGGAGCAGTGGCAAGAGGATGGTTCTTAGATAAAACGACATACAGTTCTTTATGAAAGAGTTCATGTGTCTCTATTGAAGGATGATTGAGTGGTTCAATCAATCCGAGTAAGCTCGCATCTAGTTCTCCCTTAAGGAGAAGATTTAATAATTCTACAGATCCACCACGAATAGGACGTACCTTTTTTAAAAAATCAAATTCAGTTTCTTTATTTAAGACAGAGAAAAGATACTGAATGATAATAGGAGGGAATCCTACAGTAGAGCAATGCGCCAAAGAGCGATTAATTTCTTTGCGAGTAGAAATGACCTCAGGTAAAATCAGTTCTGTATGCTTCAGAAGGATTTGTCCTTGAGGAGTTAGTTTGAAGGAACGATGCGAGGGATCGGGGTGAATCAATTTGCAGTTAAAAGATTCCTCTAAGCGCTTGATGGCATAAGAAATAGATGGTTGGCTGACTTTATGTTGTTTTGCTACTTCCGTATAGGATTGAAGCTGGCAGAGGTCATAAAAATATTGTAGATCTTTTAAATTCATATGGGCTCACTTTCATTAGTTGGAGAAGGAAAATAAGTGGAAATCACCAGATAAATACTTTTTATCCGTATCCTACAATTTGACTATACGAGTATTCGCTGGTTAAAATATAAGTGAGTCAGGGATATCAAAGATTATCTAAGATACTTTCAAAAATGACCAAGATCTTTTCTCGTTTATCAATAGGGAGCTGTTTAATCTTCATGTTGATTCTTTTGAGTGAAAGATTGTCAGTCTTATCAGAGGTTGATTCAAGGCTATCAAAATTGAAAAATTCCTCTGGGGTCATCTCTAGGGCGTCAATCACTTTTTCAAGACTGTGAATGGTCAGATTCACATTTTGGTTTTCGAGTTGGTTGATATACTTAAGCCCAAGTCCCGCTTGTTCCGAAAGTTCTTCCTGGCTCATTTTGTTTTGTGTTCGAAAATATTTCACTTTTTTGGAAATATATTGTTGTAAATAGTTTTTAGTTGTCATATAAATAGAATACAAGTTTTGTATGACAAAAAAACACCTTAAAAAATACGAAGTATTGTATAAAAAACTTAAATGATATTTATCTATTGTAATTTGCCTTATAAATTTATATTTTAGTATGGCTTTATTTGTCCGATGGTAAAGAGCGATTACCGAAAATCTTATGAGTATAGAAATTTATAACATAAAGAGGTTAAAGAATCACAAAATGGTGCTTTGAGTAATAATCTACAGAATAAAGAGTTTTCAATAACGCTTTACTTCTAGACTCATTATAACATATACACTTACGATTGTATTTTTTAAATAACAAAGTTCGACTGAAAATACATATTAAGTGGTATAATATTATCAAAAAGGAGGTTGCACTATGACTGCACATGATATTTTAAATAACCCTTTCCTTAATAAAGGGACTGCCTTTACCTTAGAGGAACGGAAGGAACTAGGTCTTATTGGTTTATTGCCACCTTATGTTCAAACCATTGAAGAACAAGCGGCACAAACTTATGAGCAAATGCAAACAAAAGTAAATGATTTGGAAAAACGTCTTTTCCTAATGGAAATTTTTAATACCAACCGTACTCTCTTCTATTATCTCTTTTCTCAACATTTGGAAGAATTCAATCCAATTGTATATGACCCAACCATTGCAGATACCATTGAAGGCTACAGTGACCTCTTTGTAGATCCGCAATATGCGGGGTATCTTGATATTAATCATCCTGAAAATATTGAAGCCACTTTGAAAAATGCTGCTGGTGATCGCGAGATTCGTCTCATTGTCGTAACAGATGCAGAAGGAATTCTTGGAATCGGTGACTGGGGAACAAATGGTGTCGATATTTCTGTTGGAAAATTGATGGTCTACACGGGTGCTGCTGGAATCGATCCTTCTATGGTTCTTCCTTTAGTCATTGATGCAGGGACTAACCGTGAAGAACTTCGTAACAATCCTAATTACTTAGGGAATCGTCACGAGCGGGTTCGCGGAGATCGTTACTACGACTTTATTGACCAATTTGTTCAAACAGCAGAACGTCTCTTTCCTAAACTCTACCTTCACTGGGAAGACTTCGGCCGCTTGAATGCTGCCAATATTCTTGAAAAATACCGGAAACAAATTCCAACTTTTAATGATGATATTCAAGGTACAGGAATCGTTACCTTGGGTGGTATCTTTGGTTCACTGGATATTAGTGGTGAAAAATTAACAGATCAAGTTTATCTCTGCTATGGTGGTGGTACTGCGGGTGCAGGAATTGCCGCTCGTGTTCTTCGTGAAATGGTGAGTGAAGGTCTTTCTGAAGAAGAAGCTTATAAACGTTTCTTTATGGTTGATAAACAAGGTCTTCTCTTTGATGACATGGATGACCTAACCCCTGAACAAAAACCGTTTGCTAAGAAACGTGCTGACTTTAGTAACGCAGACAAGTTGACTGACCTGCTTGAAGTAGTGAAGACTGTGAAGCCAACCATTCTTGTAGGAACTTCGACTCAGCCTAATACCTTCACGAAAGAAATAGTAGAGGCTATGTGTGAAAATACAGAGCGTCCGATGATCTTCCCTTTGTCAAATCCAACCAAACTAGCTGAAGCTAGTGCCAAAGATTTGATTGAATGGTCAGATGGAAAAGCTTTTGTCGCAACAGGAATTCCTGCTGATACGGTTTCTTATAAAGGTGTCGACTATGTGATTGGTCAAGCCAATAATGCCTTGATTTACCCAGGTCTTGGTCTAGGTATGCTGGCTTCTGAAGCAAGTCTTTTAACTGATGAAATGATTGGAGCAGCGGCTCACTCATTGAGTGGTATTGTCAATCCAGGCCAACCAGGAGCTCCTGTTTTGCCGCCGTTCAAATATGTAGCAGATGTTTCTATTAAAGTAGCAGAAGCAGTTGCTAAAAAAGCGCAAGAGCAAGGTCTTGCACGCGCTAAGGAAACAGATATGGCCAAAGCAGTTCGTGATTTGAAGTGGTATCCAGAGTATAGATAATTCATTCCTGTTGCTGTCTATCCTTCTATAGCGACAGATTTGTATGGGCTGTGGACTTAAGTAATTTAGAAAGGATACCTATGTCACTCTTTTTAACCTCGATTACAAGTATCATTCCGATTATCGCTATTATTGTTTTGGGGTATATTCTTCAGGTGAGGGGATGGTTTGGAGATGACTTTGGTCCCAATCTGTCTCGTTTGATCATGAATGTAGCCTTGCCAGCGTCAATTTTTGTGTCGGTGATGAAATACCTAACACTAGATAAACTAATCAGTCTTTCTGGAGGCCTCCTTTATACTTTTGTGGCATTTATCTTGGGCTATATCGTAGCTTATATTACAGTTATACTTTTCAAGGTCCGTTCAGGACGGCGAGGGACCATGATTAATACCTTTGTGAATGCCAATACTATTTTTATCGGTTTACCCTTAAACGTTGCTCTTTTTGGTGATCAGGCTCTTCCTTATTTCTTAATTTACTATATCACCAATACGATTTCCACCTGGACATTGGGCGTGTATTTGATGACGAGCGATAGTAAATCGGGTCAAAGCAAGAAGACAAGTAAATTTGACTGGAAGAAATTGCTACCAGCTCCGCTTGTAGGTTTTCTTGTCGCCCTACTATTTTTGCTTCTCCGAATCTCTATTCCAGATTTCGTAACGAACACCTTAACCTATGTTGGAAATATCGTCACTCCCTTATCTCTGATTTATATTGGTATCGTTCTTGCAAAGGCAGGTTTGAATACTATTACTTTTGATAAAGATACAATTGTCACTTTAGTTGGACGCTTTATCCTAGCTCCTCTGATCATGCTTCTTGTATTGAAGTTCTTTGCACCAAATATGGCGATAGTAGAATTTAAGACCTTTATGATTCAGTCCGCTACACCAGCTCTAGCCGTTCTCCCGATCCTTGCTAATCAGGGAAAAGGAGATGTGGAATTCTCCACGAATGTAGTGACTTTAAGTACGGTTCTATTTATCGTTGTTATTCCAATATTACAAACTTTATTAGGATAAGAAGGAAGAGAATAGGATTGAAAGTTATGCGTTAAGAAATTCCCCTATTTAGAATCTATTAATTCATATTTTATGAAATGAATAAGTAGATATTGTTCTTAAAATCCTTGATATTGTGCAGTTTTTAACCCAACTGAAACTCGTACTTTCCAAATCAGGCTTGAAAAAGCTCGTAAAGCGTCACAGTTTAGTAAACGTTCATTCGAAAGAATTACGATACTTACAAAGAGCACCTTTCGGGGTGTTCTTTTTTGTACTTTCTTACTAAATTGGTTCAATTGACACAGTTGTTGCGACTTTAGTCGCTTACAAATGTGGCTGCAATCTGACAAAGTCAGTTGTTTCTTTGCATTCAACTCAAATCCTTCTGGTCAGATTATTAACAAGCCTTCAATAAGAGTGATTGGTGAAATAGGCTGTTTGAGGCTTTTATGCTATACTAGTTTTAATGACAATCTTCTATTTCTAAAGCAACAATAGATCCGTAATTTGTTTTTAATTAAGGAGTTTTGGATTGTAAGAGGGAGATGATATATCTGAAGGAGCATCATTATGAAAAAACGTACCTTACTTTGGCTGATTTTAGCACTTGTAATATTTGGAGGCGGAGCATGGCTAGCACAAGAAACAAATTTATTTCTAAGCCCACGAGCTAAGCAGTTGGATTATTTTAAGGAACATGAAGAAGAAATTGTAAAATTTGTAAAGTCTAAAAATTCAAAGATTGAATCTGTTCAGATTTCTTGGGATGAAACTAAATGGGAAAAAGTTGGGAATGGGACCCCTCAAGGAGGCGGAGAAATTGTAAATGTATATGGTGGTTTTAATCATATTGAGTCCTCCTCTTGGAATGTTACTTTTGATATTGAGAATGGCAAAATTATTCCTAATTCAATGGCTTTAGCCAATTATTTACGAATGGGAGGAAGGATTTTTGACTAACAGTAATTTTAAAAAATTTGATAATTTTTACTCAAATTTAATATTCTCTTCACTCCCCACTGACTTCTAATACTTGCCAAAAGTATTTTTTTACATTCATGATATAATAAACTTAGATTCCGCTATATAGGAGGAAAGAGATGAAAAAACGTGCCTTGATTTTGCTGGTTTTGTCCATTGTAGTCTTTGGAGGCGGAGCATGGCTAGCACAAGAAACAAATTTATTTCTAAGCCCACGAGCTAAGCAGTTGGCATATCTAAAGGAGCATGAAGAGGAGATTAAGGAGTTTGTAAAATCTTTAAATCCTAAAGTCGAATCGGTTCAAATAGATTGGAAACAGACACAATGGGATAAGATAGGAAATGGTACACCTCAAGGAGGCGGGGAGATTGTTCAGGTTTATGGAGGATTTAATAATATATCAAACTCAAGCTGGAGTGTTATTATTAAGATTACAGATGGAAAAATTTTAATTAATTCTATCGGAATTGGTAGTCCGTTGCGTATTGGGGGTAAACTGCTTGACTAATAGTAATTAAAAACCTTTGATAATTTTTACTCAAATTTAATATCACTCATTCCCTATTGACTTTGAATACTTGCCAAAAGTATTTTTTTACATTCATGATATCATAAACTTAGATTCCACTATATTGGAGGAAAGAAATGAAAAAACGTACCTTACTTTGTCTAGTTTTAGCTCTTGTAGTATTTGGAGGCTGCGCATGGATGGCACAGGAAACAAATCTATTCGGAGGAATAACTCTAAGCCCACGAGCTAAGCAGTTGGCTTATTTGAAAGAACATGAAGAAGATATGGCTGATTTTGTCAAGTCTTTAAGTCCTAAAGTTGAAAGTGTCCAGTTCGATTGGGATAGTATGAAGGTTGGTCAGGTAGGAAACGGCACTCCTCAAGGTGGAGGTTATATGATGACAGTGAACGGTAGAATCAATGACAATAAGAATACTGAATTCACACTAGGGATTCCTCTAAAACGAAATTTAAATGAAGTACCTGAGGAACTGGTTATTTATGAAATGCAACCTATAAGAATTTTACGAGACGGTGGGTGGTTTTTATACGAGTAGCTAATTAAAAACGACGATTACTAGTACTCATATATAACTTGTTTAGGAGAATAGAAATGAAAAAACGTACCTTGGTTTGGCTAGTTATAGCTCTTGTAGTATTTGGTGGCGGAGCATGGATGGCGAAAGAAGCAAATTTATTTCTAAGCCCACGAGCTAAGCAGTTGGCTTATTTAAAGGAACATGAAGAGGAGATGGCGAACTTCATAAAGTCTAGAAATCCTAAAGTCGAAAGTGCCCAGTTTGATTGGGATAGTATGGAAGTTGGTCAGATAGGAAATGGAACTCCTCAAGGAGGCGGTTATATGCTAACATTTAAAGGGCGTATAAACAATATAAAGGAAAGCAGTTTTACTCTTGGATTTCCTTTGGATAATGACGGGTACTCCTTGCCTAACCTTGAGAGGATTTCTGAAATGCAACCCATAAGAATTTTACGAGATGGTGGATGGTTTATATATGAGTAATAGCAACTTAAAAAATTTTGATAATTTTTACTCAAATTTAACAGTACTCATTCCCCACTGACTTCAAATACTTGCTAAAAGTATTTTTTTTACATTCATGATATAATATACTGAGATTCCGCTATATAGGAGGAGAGAGATGAAAAAACGTACCTTGCTTTGGCTAGTTATAGCCCTTGTAGTATTTGGAGGAGGCGCATGGATGGCACAGAAAACAAATCTATTTGGAGGAATAACTCTGAGCCCACGGGCTAAGCAGATGGCTTATTTAAAGGAACATGAAGAAGAAATTGTAAAATTTGTAAAGTCTAAAAATTCAAAGATAGAATCTGTTCAGATGGATTGGAATAGTTTAACTGTTGAACAGATAGGGAATGGAACTCCTCAAGGCGGAGGTTATATGATGACAGTGAACGGTAGAATCAATAATAATAAGGATACTAAATTTACATTAGGTTTTCCACTAAAACGTAATTTAAATGAAATCCCTGAGAAACTTGTTATTATTCAAATGCAACCAATAAGAATTTTGAAAGGAAATTTATGGGATCTTTATGAGTAACAGTAATTTAAAAACCTTTGATAATTTTTATGCAGATTTAACATTATTCCTCATTGCTTATTAACTTCGAATACTTACTAAAAGTATTTTTTTTTACATTCATGATATAATATACTTAGATTCCGCTATATAGGAGGAAAGAGATGAAAAAACGTACTTTACTTTGGCTAATTTTAGCACTTGTAATTTTTGGAGGAGGAGCATGGATGGCGCAGAAAACAAATCTATTTGGAGGAATAACTCTGAGCCCACGGGCTAAGCAGTTGGCTTATCTGAAGGAGCATGAAGATGAGATGGCGAACTTTATAAAGTCTAGAAATCCTAAAGTCGAAAGTGTCCAATTTGATTGGGATAGTATGAAAGTAGAAAATATAGGAAATGGTACCCCTCAAGGTGGGGGATATATTATAACATTGGATGGAAAAATAAATAACAATGAAGATACTGAATTTACAATTGGTTTCCCTATAGAATATAATAGCAATAGTATTCCCAATATTAAGAAAATTTCTGAAATGCAACCGATAAGAGTTTTGAAAGGCAACGTATGGGAGATTTATGACTAACAGTAATTTAAAAACCTTTGATAATTTTTATGCGGATTTAGCGCAATCGGCTTATATTGGTCGTCCCAATAATTTTCCACCTAAAAATAATTCAATAGAAGCAAGAGTGTTTGACTATTCAAAAGAAATAATTTATAACGAAGAAATCACCCCCGGAGGTAAACATCTACCCCATAATGGTAGAGTCTACTTGCAGCCGGATCCTGATTTGCGAGATACTTATAAAGTCACATCGATACCAGTTCCTGATGCGAATGGGATGAGGCAGGATATTCATCACAAACGTTATCAAAAAGGACTATTAACTGATGATGAAGCTGGTTTCAGTGCCTACTACTTAACGGATACGCCTACCTTGACTAATGATACTACGAAAACTTATATGACTATCCGCGGCAGTGATGCCATCAGTAAAGAAAATTGGAACGACTGGATTGACAACGACGCTAAGTTCGCTCTCAATCATATCCATACACCGCAAGCCAAGTTAGCGACAGTAGGAATGAAAACGAAAATCGCTGAAATGCGCGAAAAATCTCCAAATGCGACGATGGACATCACAGGTCACTCCCTGGGAACCATTGTCTCCGCTCAAGGGGTAGCTGGCCTCAGCGATGAGGAACTTGAGAAAATCGGGAAAGTGGTCCTGTTCGACGGTCCAGACACAACAAAGAGTTTAAAGAAAATGGGCCTCAGCGATGAGAAAATCAAAAAGATTAGCGAAAAAATTGAGTACTATGTCAATCCTTTTGATGTCGTGGGTATGCTTAACCGCGAGCATACCATCACTAAATTACCTGGGGACTCCGATGAACCACTTAAGAAACCCGTTGGTAAAGTTAATGTCCTTGTCCCCCTTCATTATACCCAGATTACTGATCCGGAAAGTTCCCATGACTTTGGTGTTTTCCAATCGGATGGAAAGGGAAATTTATTGACTGCATCTGAGGATTTTCACCCGGAATTGCTCAGGGCAGGTGAAAAGCTAGCTCGACTGATAGCGACAACGTTGGATTCCCTCCGGGCTTTAGGAGTCGATGAAAATGTAGCAGCTAATATTTTAGATTCCATTATGAGGGGTGAGGCCCTAACAAAGGCGGCTATCGGTTATGTTGTTTATGAGAATTTTACAACTGAATATAGTAAGATCGTCGAAGAAGCTCGTCAGGAATCTATAAAGTGGGATCGAGAAGCTATTCCTCGTTATCAGGAACAACTGAGAAATGGTAATCTTACAGGAGAAAAGAGGATTTTGGTCCGAGCTCAGTTGCTTCAGACAGCAGCCCAGTTGGCAAATTTTGACATGGAAGACAAAGTTAAATCTGTGAAAACTTTACTTTCAGATGCTAAGGAAGATATTCAAAACATGATAAAAGAAACAAGACAGACAGCGTTTGACATGGTTGGATATTTGTCAAGTTCAGAAGTTACAAATCTACTTTCTGGTTTTGACACAACAAGCTTTTGGGATGAAGGCGTTGCAAGTGACACGAAGACAGCAGCAACATCCTTCCTGACACAAATTGAGCAGCTAGGGGAAAGCCTGGTTAAAGCTAGTGGTTCCTTTGAAACCATAGATACAAATAGTGCTGAAGATTTTAACAATCTATTGGCGGATGTAAAACAAACATGGAGGGAAAAAAATGTTAGTCCTAACGGATGAGGATACTTTAATTACAAGAGAGCAACTCGACAGAGGCTTCAAAGAAAGAATGAAGGAACAAGAACGCCAAGCAGTCAGGGCCTTAGTAACTGCAAAAGAACTGTCAATCCTTGCTAAAGGAGTGGAGTTAGCTAAGCAGTTGCAAGAAGCAGCTTCAGATATGCAAGAGTACGCTTCTAAGACTTATGTAAACAATATTAAGGGTGGATTTGAGGGCAAGGCCGCTGATGCTGCCGAAACTTACTTGACCCAGACCATGCAAACCCCTACTTTACAAAGTCCGATCAAGAGCTAGGAGAAAACTTGTGATGGATAAAAATCAACTTCAGAAACTAGAGGATGAGCATAATCGTAAATTACGAGACTTAGAGCGTTTGGAGATGGATTTGGATGATGATTTCCACAAGTTTAGTAGGGAGACGGATCATCTCCTAGAGGCGCTTTCCTATGCATGCAGAGACAGTAGTTTTGCTGAAATTCAACCATATATCTTTGAGATAGAGAACAATTTGGATAACTATCATCAACTTTACAAGAGTCGTATAGAGAATGTGTTGGAAGCTCGTCATCAAGAGAATAAAAACTTTCATAGAAAGTTAGAAGAAAAGAACGTTTGACAAATATACCTTATAAAAGAAGGATGATATGAGTTTGTTATAGTTTGTTATTATAAATAAAAAAAGAAGTAATTATACAAGAAAAGTAGATAATTTAATCTTTCTTACTAGTTTTTAGATGGAAATAGCTCTTATTTTTTTTATAAATAGAATAAAAAATGAATTTTAAACTTGCAATTGAGGCAAATTATTGATATAATGAGGGCATAAATTAATATAAAGGAGTTTCACATGGCTTTAATTCAATTAACAACAGAAGAATTGCGCACCTCTGCTCAAAAGTACACTCAAGGTTCTGAGGAAGTAAGACAAGTACTTCGTACATTGACTCAAGAGCAAAATACTATCCGAGACAACTGGAAAGGTGCTGCTTTTGAGAGCTTTGATCGCCAATTCACAGAATTGTCTCCAAAAATTGAGGAGTTTGCAACTTTGCTTGATGAAATCAATGCACAGTTGAACAAGGTTGCTGAAATTGTTGAACAAAACGACCAAGATCTTGCATCACAAATTTAATTTGTTATATAAGTGGCTTTAGGAGGGCGAGAGCCTTCCTATTTTTTATGACGGAGAAGATTTAAAGTAATATGAAGAAGAATAGAATTTTTAAATATATAGGAAGTAGTCTGTTGGCATTAGGGTTGCTTGCATTGATTATTTTTTTGAATCTATCTGTTCAAAAAAATACAACGATTAGCAATGAGAATAATGCAAAGGCTAATCAGCAGACAAAATTAAATGTAGCTATCGTAAATGAAGATAAGCCTGTCTACGTAGATACAAAAGAATACAATCTAGGTGCTAGTTATGTAAAAAATATCGAGCGTGATAATTCACAAAACTGGTCTGTTGTCCCTCGTGGAGCAGCTGATTCTGGGTTAGAAAGTGGGAAATACCAACTCGTTTTAACAATTCCTAGTGACTTTTCTGAAAAAATACTCGATATTAACAGCATCAATGTTGATAAGACAACCATCAATTATAAGGTGAATGCGCAAGGAAATTTGCAAGTAGAAAATGATGCAAATAAACTAGCGAAAGATATTGTTGCTGATTTGAATGGTCAGTTAGTGGACATGTATATGGCTAGTATTTTGAACAACCTTTATACAGCACAAAAGAATGTTCAAGCTAGCTCACAGATACAAGCGACCAATATCGGAAACTATCGTACGAATTTATATAATACAGCTATCAACTCTAAAAATCTTTTCCCAACTCTCTATAGTATGTCTAGTTCTTCTGTTGACGCCAACAGTGCTTTAAAGACAGGTTTGGATAGTTATTCTCAGATTTTTGGTCGTTATGACGTTTCACAGATTGCCTATGGTAAAAAGCTTGACACTCTGCTTCAGGATAGGGTCACTGAGAAGAAAAATCATGCGGATGTTATCACTGGGCTCATTTCTCAGAGTCGGGAAGACGTTCAGGAACAAATTAAAACTTATAAGAAATTAATCGAATCTCAAGGTAATCTGACTTCTAATATAGATGGAACAGCAGCATCCTCTGATGGTACGTCATCTGAAGTTGTACCTTCCTATAAAACAGTCGCAGAAAACATCAAAAAAGAGATTGATAGTTTACAGAACAATCTAACAGATGAAAGAACGAAGTTTGAAAATCATAAAAAGGATATTCATAACTTTATTGATGAGAAATTAGCCACTTACTATGGGACAAGTGAGAAGAGCAAAATCACTCTTAAGCAATTTTTGGATACAGCTGCAAACAAAGACCTAGAGAAGGCTGAAGAATCTCTCAAAGAGCAGTTGGCTTCTGCAATCTCAGAATTACCAAAAGAAAACTTTAGTGGAAAAGAATTTAGTGGTTTTGGTATGACACCGATCACAATTCCTTCTGTAAACTATACTGAATTAAAAACAATCAAAGAGCCTAGTGACGAGATCAATTCGACTGATTTGAAGAATTTGGAAGATCTGGCAATCTCGAGTACGAGTGCTGTTGGACGAACAGGAACAAAGGCTAAGGTATCATGGAAAGCTGAATCAGGAGTGACAGTTCACTCAGTCACTTATGATGGTACACCAGTTGAGTTTGGTCAAGAAATTGATTTGAAGACGGGTGGGACTTTTAAAGTAGCCTATAGTGTTGCAGAGGCAGCTCCGACTCCAACTACAGGTTCAACCGGGACTCCAAGCCCAGCTCCAAAAGCAGAGCTAAAATCAATTAATATCTCCTTGAATGATGTCCAAGCAGCTAGTGCTCCAGTAGATGTGTTACGTGTTCAGCAAGCAGCAGTGACTTATGGACAAAAGGTTCAGAAAATAGCTTCTGACTACCAAAAGGTACAAGCACTCAAACAAGCATACGATACCGTCAAAGAGTTAAAAAATAGTAATGTGTCTAAAGCATTGTCAGATATTTGGCTTGAAGCTATTAGTTCAAATCTGAAGAAATATGAAGACAGCTTAACTACACCTGCTAGCGATAAAGAAACTGATGGTGTCAAAGGGAAAGTAGATAAAGCCTTGTCAAACCTGACTACTCTCAAGCCTGTTTTAGAAAAAAATGTGCAGGATGTTTTGACTACCAACCAAGAATTGAATACAAAAATCAATGAACAGTTAGAGTTGTACAAGAAGTTGGAAAAGAAACTAGATGATTTGGTTGAGAAGCAAGGGGGGAGCAATTCTGCTTTTGAAGAGACTAATAATCAATTGGCTACCCTAAATTCGGATTATGCAGCTCTCTTGTCAGAAACTACGGGTGTGAAGGAGTCTTCTCAAAGTAATGTCAAAGCTGCAGAGTCTGTGAATGAGACTTTAGGTAATTTCAATCGTGAATTGTCAAACGCTCAAACAAGTACTGAAAAGTTGTCACAAGATGCTGACTCCTTGATGACGCAGTTTAACGAAGAATTGACTAATAATGGAAACTTTGTAGAATCCTTTGTGAAGGTTCTGAATAATGCCTATCAAAATGGGGTACCAAACGAAGTATTGTTGAACTTCTTATCCAATCCTGTTACCCAAAATGCTACTTCAGTGAAAGCGACTGTCAATGTTTACCGTCCATTTACATGGATTTTACTATTGGAGATTGTTAGCCTCTTTACAGCCTATCTGTTTGCAACTCAAAACGTTATTCGCAAAGTCAAAGATAAGTTCAAACTTGATAAGTTACATGATACAGACTTGATGACGGTAACCATCCTATCTGCTTTAAGTCTCGTTGTCGGATTGGTAGTTGGTGTTGTATCAAGTGTTCAGCTACAGGTTGGTCGTGAGTATCAACCATCTTGGGTTCTATTAATTGTTTTAGCCGCATTTGTACTGATTCAAGGACAATATCTATTGCTTAAACATTTCCGAGTGATTGGTATGGGACTCTCCTTCTTTATGATGATTAGCTTTGTTTACCTATCAAATGCTATTGGGACAACGGCAAGTCTAACTGGTTTCCCAGCATTTATCAAAAATCTCAATGCGTTATCGATATTAGAAGGTTTGCTCTCAGGATACTTTGATGGACATCCAGCAGCAATTATCGCTTTTGTTGTAACGATTGTTGTCATAGCTGTTTTACTTATTATAAATGTTTTTATCAGAGAAAGTAGTTTGTGGTTTCAAGCAAGTCAAGCTGAGAAAGAATAGAAATTAGAAATATGAAGAAAATCATTCTTTTCCTTCTTACCTTAGTAACATGTGCAGCAGTCTCTGGGGCTGCTGCAGATGATTTGAAGGATAACAGTCTGCAGATTGATGATTCCCGACTTGAAAAGAAAGAGGGATTGAAATTTGGTCTACAGTCTGAACAAATCAAGGAGCTTTTTAATGAAGCGACTCAAAAGAGGTTGCAGGACATGCAACAGCATCAAGAGGAACAGTTGATCACAGAAAGGGGCCAACTGTTTTCTGCTATACAGAGACCAGTGAAAAAATCTTCTGAAGAACAGTTGTTTCAGCCCAATGCTCAAAAAACAATTAAATTTCAAACAAATATAGGCCATGTAGAAAAAGGTGGTCTGAATGACTTTCTTCCAGAGATATTCTATGTGGTGTTGATTTTCTTGCTTTTTGGAGCAACGGCAGTAATGAGTTATCGTGTGATGGTAGAAGGGATGGACTAATTTTTTAACTAGTCTGTCTAACTAACTTAGAAAAGGATAAACCAGACATAGGAGGCGTGTAAAAGGTGGAGCAACATATCAATATTACCCTACGTTTGAGAGAAAGAGATGTGGATATTCGCATTCCACGGCGAATTGAAGTGCGCCGGCTGGTGCGAGAAGTGGATACGATTTTTAATCCAGGTATCAAGCGAAAAAAATATCAATTAAGAATTGTCAATAAAGGTTTGTTGATTGATGAAGGGAAACATCTGTCTGATTATCCTATGACGACAGGAGATTTAGTAGAAATTGAGGAGATATAGGTGGCTGAAGAAAAATTTGAATTTGGTGGACAGTTGTTTGTCTATGAAAAAAATGAAACAAACTGGGAATTAACACTCAAACGTTCAGATGTTGCGAGTCAAGATTTACGGGAACTCTTACTATTAGATTTGCATCATCCATTCTTTTTGGAGCAATCGATGGTATCTGATGAGGATAGTGTCACCTTCTCCTATCAAGTCGAAGCTCATGGACTGACTTATGAGGAAATAAAGGAACGTACCATTTCGGAAAGAATCCGTTTGGCCCTAAACGTTTTTCGTCTAGAGGGCGCTTTGGAGTTACCTGTGACTTTCCTTTTGCACCCAGTAAATCTCTTTATTACCAAGGATGCTCAGGCTAAGATTGCTTATCGTGGAATTCCTGGTCTGATGGTTCCTCAATCCATATCCTCAGAAGATTTCTTACGCCAGGCTAAATGTTTTACAGTAACACTATTTAGCGATTTGGATTTCATGGATCTTTATAATGGTTCCTTGGAATTAGAGACCTTGCCAGACTTCTTAAATGATCTATGTCAGGCAGGTGATATAGAGGCTGCAGTAGCTGTTTTGGAGAAGTACTACACGGAGAAGGCTGCGAAAGAACGGGCAGATTTGGTCTTGGTTCCAAGTAGACGCCATCGTGTCTTTAAACTGGCAACGATTTGGTTAACAGCCAGCGTTGTCTTGCTAATCGTTCCACTTATCTATCTGATTTTTGTGCAAAATCCTTTCAAAGAAAAGATGTTGCAGGCAGATACTGCCTTTATTAAAGTGGATTATAGTGGTGTTATTACAGAATTAGAGAGAATTGATCCAGCTAGCTTGCCGAATACGCAAAAGTATGAGTTGGCTTACTCTTATATTCAGGGATTGGAATTTTCTTCTGAACAAAAGAAAGTCATCTTGAACAACGTAACACTCAAGTCAGATGAGCTTTATTTGACTTACTGGATCCAGGTTGGGCGCAATCGCTTTGAAGAGGCTCTTGATATTGCGAAACGGATTAACGACAGTGACTTGATTCTCTATGCTTTGACTCAGGAAATCAAGCAGGTTCGAGAAGATGGTAACTTGTCAGGGAAAGACCGTGAAAGTAAGTTGAATACTTTGGAAAGCGAGTATAAGAAATACTGGGATAGTCGAAGTGAGCTACTAACGAGTGAATCAAGCTCCAATGCTTCTACAACTCCTAACCCTCAAGACAAGGCTTCTGAAAGCAAACCGTCATCTGAGAAGAAACCTGTTCCAAGTAGCTCCTCTAGCAATTAAAGTAGACCAAGGAGAGAAATTATGAAAAAACAAATCATTTTCTACAGCCAAGGTCTACGTTATGAAGTAGAACTGAGTGCAGATAAGACGGTCTTGATCGGGGCGACTGAAAAGGCCCAAGTCTACCTTTCTCAACAGGAAAGACCGATTCAGCTCAAGGTCGATGGTGACGAGGTCTTTTATCAGTACGACGATGAAGCAGGACTCTTGAAAGATGGTCTGCGTTTGGGTGAGGTCGTCTTTTATCTCCGAGAAGGGGAGCCAAGGGTTTATGACCTTTTGGATTTATCAGAGTTTCAGATTGGCTCTCAAAGAGGTGCATTGATCACACTAGATGGAGATGTTGAACTCTTACTCCAAAAATCCCAAAATCAATGGAAGCTAACTCGACTAAAAGGCGCATTTTATCGAAACAATCATCTGGAACAAATGGACCAGCAATTGATTGGTTTTGGAGATGAGTTGAGTCTAGGGGCGGTGACGATCAAGTTCTATCCTGATGAAGTATGGGTCCAGGGTCCTGCCCAAGTTGGGCCACAACTGACTCTGAGAGAACCATCTCGATATGGTTTTTATGAAGATTATCCAGATTATCATCGTTCTCCACGGATCATCTATCGTGGCAGCGAAGATAAAATCTTGATCAATCCCCCAGGCCAGGAACCGGTTAAACCGAGCGATGAACTGTTAAAGCTGATCGTTCCTCCTCTGATGATGGTCGGAGTAACCGTCTTAATCACCTTAATTCAACCTCGAGGGATCTATATCCTTGCGACAGTAGGGATGTCCATAACCACAATGATTTTTTCTATCCGTGGTTTTATCAAAAATCGTAAAAAGTACAAGGCTGATAAAAAGGAACGGATCGATCTCTATCGTCTTTACCTGAAAGATAAGGTCAAGGAATTGACTCGTCTGGAGCGGGAACAAAAAGAAGGGATGCACTATCATTTTCCAACTATTTTAGAGTTGACGGACTTGGTTGAGAGTTACAATCACCGGATTTACGAAAAAACTCCCTTGCACTTTGACTTTTTATACTATCGTTTAGGACTCGGGAAAATGCCGACTAGCTATGACTTGAAATATGGTCAACAAGAGCGCAGTGGCAAGAAGGATGCTCTGGAAGAAGAAGGCTACGCTCTCTATAGTCGTCACAAAAAAATTCCAGATATGCCGATTCCGGCAAATCTTAGCCATGGACCGGTTGGTTATATTGGACCTAGAAATCTCGTCCTAGAACAACTGCAGCTTTTGGTGATGCAGTTAGCTACTTTTCATTCTTATCATGATGTGCAGTTTATTACGATCTTGCCTGAAGAGGAAAAAGAACAATGGTCTTGGATGCGTTGGCTTCCTCATGCCAAACTGCAAGAACTCAATGTTCGCGGTTTTGTCTACAATCAACGAACACGGGACCAAGTTCTGAATAGTTTGAACCAAATCTTGAAACTACGCCGTAGTCAAAAGGAAGAAGCATCCCACAAAGAGAGCACCCTCTTCCATCCTCATTACGTGGTTTTAGTGACCGATGAGAAGCTGATTTTGGATCATATCATCATGGAGTTCTTTACCGAAGATCCAACGGAATTAGGCTGCTCTCTCATCTTTGTAGAGGATGTCATGAGTTCCTTGTCTGAGAACATCCAGACAGTGATCAATATCAAGGACCGTAATACAGGCCAACTGGTCATGGAAGAAGGAGTTTTGAAAGAGACGGACTTCCGTTTGGATCATTTCCCAACAGATTATGACAAGGAGCGGATCGCCCGTACCTTGGCTCCGCTCAATCACCTCCAAAATCTTAAGAGTTCGATCCCAGATTCTGTGACCTTTATGGAAATGTATGGGGCGGAGACCTTTGAGGATTTGCAAGTACCGAGCCGTTGGAAAAAGAACGCACCTTACAAGAGTTTGGCTGTGCCAATTGGTCTGCGTGGTCAGGATGACCTGGTTCAGCTCAATCTGCATGAAAAAGCCCATGGACCTCATGGATTGATCGCAGGGACGACTGGTTCAGGGAAGTCAGAAACCATCCAATCCTATATCCTATCCCTCGCTGTTAACTTCCACCCTCATGATGTGGCTTTCTTGTTGATTGACTATAAGGGTGGTGGGATGGCCAATCTCTTTAAAAACCTTCCCCATCTCTTGGGGACGATTACCAACTTGGATGGTGCCCAATCTATGCGGGCTCTGGCTTCGATCAATGCGGAGATCCATCGTCGTGAACGACTCTTTGGAGAGTTCGAAGTCAACCATATCAATCAATACCAGAAGAAATTTAAAAACGGAGAAGCGACAGAACCGCTCCCTCACCTCTTTCTCATCTCAGATGAGTTCGCAGAGCTCAAGGTCAACCAGCCAGACTTTATCAAGGAGCTGGTATCCATCGCGCGTGTCGGACGTTCCCTCGGGGTCCACTTGATCCTAGCTACTCAGAAACCATCTGGTGTGGTGGATGACCAGATCTGGTCTAACTCACGCTTCAAGATCGCCCTTAAGGTGGCAGACCGTTCGGACTCCAATGAAATGCTTCATACACCGGACGCGGCCGAGATTACCCAGACAGGACGTGCCTATCTACAGGTCGGGAATAACGAAGTCTATGAGCTCTTCCAGTCAGCCTGGTCAGGGGCAGATTACCAGCCGGACAAGGACGATATGGGGATCGAAGATCATACCATCTACCTAATCAATGAATTGGGCCAATATGAGATCTTGAATGAAGACCTATCAGGCTTAGAAGATGTGGATGAGATCAAGGAAGTTCCGACAGAGTTGGATGCGATAGTGCACCATATCCAGCTCTTGTGTGAAGAACAAGAGATTCCTCCAGTACCACAGCCATGGTTGCCACCGCTCAAAGAGCGAATCGCACTAGACGAACTGGAAGAAGTGCAACCAGCAGTAGCCTGGGCACAAGAGAAACCACTCTCAGTTCTACTTGGAATGGCAGATATCCCGCAGGCCCAGAAGCAGGAAGCTGTCTCTATCAATCTCTCCAAGGATGGTCATATCCTCCTTTACGGAAGTCCGGGTACAGGAAAGACCACCTTCCTTCAGACTGCTGGTATGGACTTGGCTCGCAAGTTCAGTCCAAAGGCCCTTACCATGTACTTGATGGACTTTGGTACCAATGGTTTGGCTCCATTGTCCAAGCTTCCACAGGTGGCAGATACCATGCTTTTGGACCAAACAGAGAAGATCTCTAAGTTTGTACGAATCATGGAGAGAGAACTTAACCGTCGTAAGAAACTCCTTGCGGACTATGGTGTTGGGACCTTGGAACTCTACCGTCAGGCCAGTGGTCAGGAAGAGCCGGCTATTGTCATCCTCTTAGATAGCTATGAGGCCTTCAAGGAAGAAGCCTATGAGGCGGAACTCTTCAAGCTCTTGGTGCGTATCTCTCGTGAAGGTCTCAGTATCGGGGTTCACCTCTTGGTGACAGCTGGTCGCCAGACCAACCTTCGTGCTCAACTCTACTCGAACTTCAAGCACCAGTTGAGCCTACCACAGAATGAGGCAGGTGAAGTGCGAGCTATCGTGGGCTCTACGCCCCTTGCCATGACCATGGAAGATATCAAGGGACGTGCTCTTATGAAGCGGGAAGAGGTGGATGTCATCCAGCTGGCACTCCCAGTTTATGGAGCCAATGACACCCAAGTCCTCAATAACCTACGTCAGGAAGTCGCTTCCCTCCAAGAAGCCTGGACCGGACAGCGCCCAAGTGCCATTCCGATGGTGCCAGAGGAGTTGACAGAGAAAGACTTCTATAGCCGAGCAAGCGTGCAGACTGCCTATGAACACGGACTTGTGCCATTAGGACTTGACTTGGAGACAGTTGAACCGGTTACTTGGAATCTGGCTAAGGGGAATCTCCTTTACTTAACAGATAAGGAAGAGCAGATGACGGCCTTGGTGAAACACATTGCCAAAGGGAAACAGAAGGTCATCGTCTTGGCACCGAAGTATCATAGTCTACCTGAAATGGAAGGTGTGACGATTATTAGTAACTCCGAAGACTATCTAAGTGCTATCGCAAGTATAGAGAAGCGAATTAATGAGCGTTTAGAGCAAAACGAAAGAGAGCACGTAGCAACAGTAGTTGTCTACAATTTAATTGAATTGGTGAGTGAATTAAACTCAGAAGCGCTTGATACATTGGCTTATGTCCTAGATAAAGGAATACGAGCTGGATATGGTTCAATTGTAATGAGTTCGCCACTAATCACCAAGCATATCGATGTGATCTCAAAAACTGCTCGTTCTTATAAGCAGGCTATTTTAGCACTTCGCTTAAGCGATCAATCAGTTCTGACAGTGATCAACAGACCTGTCCGAGAGTCACAGTTGGAAGAACAAGAACATTACTATGTGGCCGATGGGTTGGCAAGTAAAATGAAAGTATTAATGATATAGAAAAGGAGGAGAAATGGGAAAAGCAGCAATACAAGCTCAGATAGATGCTAAACGTGGAGAAATTACTAATTTGAATAGTCAAATTAGTCGATTGGAAGAATGTAAAAAAGCACTTACAGATTTTTCAACGGATATAGAATATGTACTTACGAGCAATGAACATATTGAAACGACCTATTATTTAGCAGGAACACCATATTTAAATGAAACCAATAATGAAGAGAAAATACTAAAAACAGCTAAACAAAAGCTTTCAGCAAAGAGTGATGACGTAGTGGCCAAATTGACTCAGAAAATTTCTGAATTAGAGACAGAGAAGTCGGGGATTAGCCTTAGTATTAGTTGGTTAGAAATTGAAAAAAGTCTAACAACGGAGGAGTAAAGTATGAGTGATATTATAAAAGTACATGACTTACCGGCCATAGCTCGTTATAGTTCGGCTGTTCAAGAGTTTTCAAAAGGTGTGGACTCGGCTTCTAAACAAACGATGCGTAAATTTAATGAAAAGGCAGGTAAAACAGGAGATTCAGAGGACAAAGGAGAGGCAATAAATGCTTTCTTCACTCGATTGAATACTTTACAGACCCAAGTATTTCAAGAGTATCCTACCACTATTACGCATTTTTCAACAGCTTTATCAACATTTGAAAATGCTGCTACAGCTGCCGGTTTCCAAAATAAAGCATGGACTCAACAAACTGGTAATGATTCTGTCTATAAAAAATTAGATGGCGTGGAGTCTGAACAATATGAGAAAATCAAAACAAAAGTTGATAATCTTCAAACACTATTAAACGATGCTACTGCTGAACTAGGGATTGAATCAGAAGACTTAACAGATATAAAAACAACTGCGGGAGATGATTTAGCTAGTGCAGCGACTGCACGTCGTGATACTCATAACGCCTTGCAACAAGCACATGATACCTTATCAAAAGATACTACGGATGCAGAAGCAGAACTAAAAACTCTACAGACTAGAATAAAAAATGCCAGTGCAGTATGTAATATTCCGGCTTCTAGTATCTTAGCAGGAATTAAAAATGGTAGTCTTACTAAGAGAAAAATCAGTTATTTGGATAGTATTCAAACAGAAGCAGATGGACGTGCTTTAGGTGCAATACTTAATAAACAGCCAGGAGACATATTAAACGAAAAACCTGGGGATCTTAGTGAAGGATTTTACAGTATTGGTGCTCAGGAAATGATGGAGTGGATTGAATCAGGAGATGCAGCCACTCTGAACCATCTTTTAGACGCTATGGGGAATCGGGATTTTTCTGCTAACCAACCATTTTTGCTAGAGTTTCAAAAGGCTGGAGTTAGGCTAGGTGATACTCTTGAAAAGGTTATGGAAGTTCAATATGCTAAAGACGGCACTTTACAGAGCAACCAGATGGCAGCATATAATAAGCATCTTGCTTTGACGGATAAGTTTGTTAGTTTGATGGAATCTCTTTATGTAATGGAGATAGGACGGACAGAAACATCAAAAGGAAAATTAGCAGTTGGTGACAAACTATATGTCACCGAAACGAGAACAAAAGTTTCAATTTCAGATATATCGGATGCAACATTTTCATTTAAGAATACGGTTGATACAAAGAAAACAACCTTGGAAATGAATATAGGTGGCTACTCTTATCCAACGAGTATTAGCAATACAACCGAAACCAAGGTTTACAAAATGGAAGAATACGCAACCGCTATTGGAAATAATATGGCAGAGAAGCAGGCTCGGATCGGTGAACTTGAGAAATCTCGCGAAGAAGCGAATAAAGATATGCGTGCTGCAATGGGTAAAGCTATAACTTATGCACTGGTTGGTACTTTCATACCTGAAGCAGTTCCTATCGTCTCGATGATTGATGCTCTGGCTACCAGTGATTCTAAGGAATTCAGTAAAGAACTCTTTTCTGCGATTGATAAGGATATAACCGTTAAGGGGAAAGTTGTTGAAAGTGGTTTTACGAAGACGGGTCCATACAATATGGGTATTCAATTACCAACAGCAACCATACAAGCCTATTTGAAGTATGTCGATCAGTTAAAGGGATATGACTTGGAAAAAGAAAAGACACGCATTGAGATGGTGGATGACTTTTTAAATCGAGGGAATACCTATCTTTTCCAGAAAGATGGGAAGAGTTCAGTCGCAATTTCTCGCATGAGAACACATAATTTTTATACAGAGGTCCGCTTGAAAGAGATGGATAATGAAGGTCTTGTTCCTTATGTTGAATATGCGAAGTCGTCCAGCCATTATAAGGTGAATAGTACTAGTAATGATACAAGGGCAATAATCCAAGAAGCAATAAACAAAGAAAATCAACTTAACTCAAATTCTGTAACACCAGAAATGAGCAAGTATCTCTTAGGCGAGGAGACCGATCTTTCTCTAGTCAATATGAGCGTAGACCAGTTGAAAACGTATAAAAATGTATTGGAACATTTATCGATTTCTTCTGACCAAAATGCCAAACATGGCTATGAAGAATATCAGCTCTATCTAAATAGTAAATACTCAGGAGGAAGTCAATGAAACAATACAGGAAAAAAATACTAATCATTCTGGGGGTTTTAAGCCTTCTTGTTGTGGTTTCTGGAGGCTATCCTTTGTATCGCTATTTGACACATGATCGCTATAAAGTTTGGTCAATTGAAGTAGAACCAGCATCTCATGAATTTATAGCTGATAGACAGGGGCTGGTCATTTCTTGGAAAGAGACAAAGAATAGTAATGGGAAAAGAGATAGGGATGAGCCGGTTGACTATAGTTTGGTAATTCATGGGAGACGATTTATAGCCACAGAAAGTATCCGTTTAATCTATGAATCGGGAGATAATCGCTTTGATGTGAAGAATCTAAGTTGGGGGGAGTATTGGAAGATTCAGGTCTATGATACCAGTCAGGATGATTTGCCTCGTAAGGAGTATGATCTTTTGAAGGCTATTGCGGATTATGATGCTTCTTACTTTCCAGTTTCAAGTGCCTATACTCATTTTTTTGCTTACAAAGATCAGGAATACCGGACAGTCGTTCTCCAGAAAACGGGAGGTGAGGATCGTAAGGAAGTCCTCTTTAACATGGCAACAGGTAAACTAGAAGACATCCCTAAGGATGCCGGAAAGGCTCTAGAGAACAGAAATGTTAATATATTTAAAGAATTTACTAATTTAAAAGAATATTATGCAGGTGACCTTTTACATATAGACACTCCAATTAGTTTTTCTCAATCCGTAATTGAACAGTCTTCAGACTGGCGTTTGAAGGAGGAGTATCCTGCAGCCTATGACTTGATGACTAAGAAGAAAGGTGGGCTATTTTTCTTGACCAACGAGACAGATATCAAGCTTCTCTCTGATATATACAGTCTCTTAATCCCTAAGGACAGAGATTTGTTTGATAATCTAACAGTTTATGGAGAGGTGACCAAGGACGGGAAAGACCATGTGGTTCATTCCTATGAAGAGTTTATCAATGTCTTGAAACCAAAGGAGGAGTTGAAAAATGGTAGTTAAGCGAATTCAGCCAATGCGAATTCAAAGCATTAAGGCGAGTATCAAGGTTTCGACAGATGAGATTTCAAAGGGGATGTCGACTATTATTGACTCATCGGTCACAAGTAGTCTAGAGTCCTGTGCTGGTGTCGCAAAAAGTTGTATGGAAAACTTGGTAGAGACAGTGGATTCATTGGATGGCTTTATGAATAAGGTTGCGGAAGCTTTTCAAAATATGGATACAGAATTAGCAGGCTCCATTGAAACTAATGAAATGTATACAGTTTCACCACAAGAGTATACAGAAAAGAAACGAATCCAGCAGAAGATCTACGATGCCTCTGTTTATAATGAGCTCCCCTAACTATTCGCCACTTGAATTCATTTCAGGTGGTTTTCTTTTGCTTTTCTCTTCTTCTCTTCTCACGGTATTGTTCATGTGGTATAATGGGAAAGAGTTCTATGATTGTCTAAGAGAAAAATATGATGATGGGAGAATAGTCAAGTGAAAGCTAAAAAAATTGGTGCTATCTTTCTAATTTTACTTGGTGTATGTAGCCTTTTTGTATTTGCTATTCGAGAGTTTGAAAAACAAGACTTATCTAAATATGAATATTGGATTGTGGATACAGAAATTACGGATTATGAATTTATTGAAAATGGGAGAATGATCACAGTTGATTGGCATAGTAACAAGGAAGTCAATCAACAAGTAAGTGTTCTTGATAAAAAGCCTAAGTTTGGCTCTCCCGGGCGAATAGCTGGTAGTCGTTTCCTTGTTTCCTATGCGGCGCGATTCAAAGCAAAATCCGCTTGGAATGAAGTGCGAGATGATTTTCCTATTCTGGAACAAAATTATCCAGATAAGGGGGAATATTGGAAAATAAATGTCTACGACACTAAAGGTGAAAAATTAGATAAGAAGGTGTTAGATGTATTTGAGATCACTAGAAATTATAATGAGAGTTATTATCCTGCTTTTATATTAAATAAGTATTCGATAGACAGCATAGATGGCAAAGAATATCTGACGATTTCATTAAGAAGAAAAGACGATATGATTACTGATGTTAGCGACGAATCAAAGTTGCTGAATAGATTGATAGACCTAGAAACAGGTAAGATTGTAGATATTAACCCGAACAATCAAAAAAAGAATTCGCCTAAAATAGGACTTGGTTCGATAGATTCCTTTTCACAGTTGTTTAAAGAACATGATTTTTCTGTTAGGGATAATGGCCTTCATTTTTGGAGACTTGGAGATAATACGAAACAATGGCTCATAAATAGCAAATACCCTAAATCTATGGAAATAATTTCAAAAAGTCCTGAAACAAGTTATATATATAAACTTTCATCTAATGATGATTTGCAAACATCTATAGATATGATAAAACTCGTTTTCCCAGAAGGTACCAATATCTTCAAGGATATCACTATTCCAGCAGCTAGTTCAAAAGATGGACAGGAGCATCTGGTTCAAAGCGAAGAAGAGTTCTTACAATATTATAAATCCAGTACGGAGGAAGAATAATGGGACAAGGATATTGTTTCTGTTTGACAATAATTCCAAGACGACCGTAGGGAAAATCGGGAAGTCTGTGATCGGTGGTACCATTGATACCATATCTAACGTTGGTCCCTTAGATGGTATGTGGCTTGGAGCTAAGGCAGGAGCACTAGGAGGACATCCAGTAGAAGGAGCTCTCATTGGTCTTGGTGTAGGAACGTTTAATCTTATCACTTCTGCAGTCGCACCGGAATTTAAAAAGTCTGTTTATGACGGAGTTAAAAATTTTGCTTATGGTGCTGTGGATGTGGTAGAATCGACGGTGGAGTCTATCGGAAATGGAATCCACCAGGGCTTGGAGACTGTCAAAAGCGTGGGCAAGAATGTTTCTGATTTTTTCAATGGTGGTCTGAAAGCGGCCTCATCCTTGTTTGGGTAATAGGAGAAAATAAATGGATAAGATACAAAAAGATATTAATGATGCACTTGAAACAGCACGAAGATTAAACTTAGTAAAGGCGATTTTTGGACTATCTCTATATTCTCTTATGGTTATGATTGGGACGTCTTTACCGATAAGTGTATTTCGAATGGCTAGTGAAGCTGGGTATGACCCAGCTATTCCACTGACCTCAATGGTTACACAGCTAACATCAGTGGAAAAAGGGCTCATTCCCCCAGATAGTTTCTTTGGCTTTCTATTTTTTCTTTGTTGCGGTCATTTTACTTGTTTTTATATTATTTCTAAAAGAAATCGCATTAAAGCCTATTTAATGACTCAGATTTTTCAATTGTTTTTGCTCGTAATTACATATTATAGTTGGTTTGTAGCCATCTTGTATTTAATCCCTCTAGTAGCAATTCGTATCGTTTACTGGATTGGGTTTGTCTTATCACTGATTTACCTTATCTATATCCTTGTTACAAAGCAACGCGCTAGAAAGGATTATTTCTCCTCAGAATATTATAAAAAATTTTTGAATGTTATTTTGTTCTTATGGTTGTTGATGTATGGAATCAATCTCTTCATCAACGGGCTCAATCATTTCCTAGCGTATCTCTTGCTTGCTTTGTTACCTATTGCACCTATTTTCCTAGGACTATTTTTGGTATCATTTTTTAAATCCAATGTAGTAACGCTAGAGAACTTGAATACAGTCAATAAAAACCAAGAGAAATACCGTGAAGAATATGGCTATACCATTGAAGAATGGTACGGGAAAAAGTCAAAAATCTACAAGGAACATGTCAAGAAGTCTAAAAAGAGATAAAGATTTATAGACACTATTTCTAGTCTCTTGAAACTAACCACCTGAAACAAATTCAGGTGGTTTTCTTTTGCTTTTCTCATCTTCTCACGGTATCGCTCGTGTGGTATAATGGCATAAGGATTGTTCGTCATTTCAGACGAGTTTATGGAATTCAGGATAAGTTAGCAGGTGAGATGAGTATTTCTGTCAGTCTCCTATACACCTGTTAACAACTGTCAAAAGTAAAAGGAGAGTGTAGATTGGTTTTATTAGTATTAGTGCTTTTGGGTTTGCTCATTCTAATCTTAAAAAGGAAACAGAAAACTGCTAAAAAATCTGAAGGAAACGCCAAGAAAAGAAATTGGCTATTAATAGGTTGCTTATCCATAGTGATTCCAATGGTAATCTTCACAGTGTTCAGTCCGATTTTTTCTCTAATGGATATGTGGGGGCTATTTGCCCATGCAAGTCGAACTGAGCTTGAGCAAGCTGTGCATCGTTCTTATCAAAATTACGGTCTTACAGGACAGTTTGAGTTAGAAAAATACGAGAAAAACTATACAAGTGTGGGAGGATTTATAATCCATGGTACCTATAGTGAAAATATAGCTGGAAAAAACTATCAGGTTAAAACTCGATTTAAATACTATACTCGCTTTTCGAAAAATGAAACATATGGAAAGACAGATGCAGAAGTTGATTACAAAAATGGTAAAAAAATTTATAATGTTTTCCCAGAATTAGCCTATTTAGGGATTGAGGTTAGTCCAGGCACCAGCGAGTTTTTAAAAACACTGGACAGTTCAATCAAAGATCCTAAACTTCCTGATTTGAAGTATCAAGGTATTGGTTTTGAATTTAATAACCAATCTGATAATATCTATCTTTATAATGAAATATTGGAGGAAAATCAAAGCAAGGGCCAAGCTCTGCAAGGGATGTATCCAATGGATGCTCAATATCTTTTCCAAAAAGAGATTTTTATACCGACATTTGAATTTCAATATTTCGTTCCGAAGGAAAAAAGAGATCTCTTGTATGATGACTATCTAAAAGATCTTGAAAGGCTCATGAAGGAATTTTTTGCCAACCAATCCCTACCAAGAGGTCTTTATGCTGTAAAGATTGCTAAGTATGAAGAGGATAAACTTGTCAATGATAGTGGTGTTTACTATGTGAGGATTGATAATCAGCAAGTTGTAAAGCTGTTGCAAAAATTAGAGTAGGAGTTGCTAGGTCTAGTCCAGTTTTTTGTTCATAATTTCCAGTTGTGTCTGTTAAAATTTGATTTTCCCAGTGGACAATCGTCCACTTTTTTTATATAATAAAACTAAACCGAATTGGTTGAGTTTTAGAGGTGTAAGCTCAACCGTCGATTTGTTTTTCTAAGAGAGATATTCTCAATAAAGCATCACACTAGGGGGTGAATCATGTACCAACCAGAAAAACTCAAGGCTCGGAGAAAAGAGTTAAAATTGACACAGAAGGAAATTGCAGAGCAACTTGGGATCAGTTTTCAGGCTTACTCGGCTTGGGAACGTGGAATTAAGGAACCATCCAAGGAGAAGGTTGCCCAGCTAGAAAATATTTTAAAGGTAGCAAAGGGATATTTCACTCAGATCGAGATTGTTCGTCTCTACAATAGCCTCTCCAAGCAAGGGAAGGACAAGGTTGTGCTCTATGCTCGCAACCTAGCTCAAGAGGAACAAACACAGAAGGTGGCGACCATGCCAGAGCGCCTCTACGAGTATCGTGTCTATGAACGCATGTCAGCAGGGATCGGGGCTTCGGTATATGACGATAGAAATTTTGATACCGTTTACTTTAATGAAGAACTAGCCCACGATTTTGCTTCCTGGGTGGCTGGGGACTCCATGGAACCTAAATATCAAAATGGTTCCGTGGCTTTGATTCGAGAGACCGGATTTGATTATGATGGGGCGGTTTATGCAGTGGTTTGCAACAACCAGACCTATATCAAACGGGTTTATCGGGAGGAAGATGGCTTGCGTCTGGTCTCTATCAATCCTAAATACAAGGATATTTTCATCTCCTATGAGGAAGATCCTCGGATTGTGGGGATTATTGTTGGGAATTTTGTGCCGATGGAGGGTTAGCCTATGGGCTACTTTGATTATTCCAGAGAGCCCAAAAGTGATATTGCCTTTGTCGATATGAAATCTTTTTATGCCAGCGTTGAGTGTGTGAAACGGGGCTTGCATCCGCTGAAGACCTCGCTTTGTGTCATGAGTCGCGCGGATAATTCTACTGGCCTTATATTAGCTTCCTCTCCCATGTTTAAGAAGATTTTTGGCAAGTCCAATGTTGGCCGGGCCTATGATCTGCCTTTTGATATCAAAACGCGCAAATTTTCCTATTACAATGCTCGAAAGCAAGGCTTGCCTACTGACTTAGACTATGTTCGCTACATCGAAGATTGGGCTCAAGTCACCTTGATTGTCCCTCCTAGGATGGATGAGTACATAGCGGTCAATATGGAAATCCAGCGAATCTTTCAAAACTATGGTAGCCCAGATGATATTTATCCCTACTCTATTGATGAAGGTTTTATTGATTTGACTAGTTCGCTCAACTATTTTATCCCAAACAAGAGTCTCTCTCGCAAAGACAAGCTAGATATGCTTTCTGCTCGCATCCAGAGGGATATTTGGAGGCAGACAGGGATCTACTCTACAGTGGGTATGTCCAATGCCAATCCCTTACTGGCCAAGTTGGCTCTGGATAATGAGGCCAAGCACACTCCGACCATGAGGGCCAACTGGTCTTACCAGGATGTGGAAGAGAAGGTTTGGGCCATTCCCAAGATGACGGACTTTTGGGGGATTGGCAGGCGGATGGAGAAACGCTTGCATACTCTGGGGATTTTTTCCATCAGAGAATTGGCCACCAGTAATCCAGACCAGCTACAGAAAGCTCTCGGTCAGGCTGGCCTGCGTTTGTGGTTTCATGCTAACGGGATTGACGAGAGCAATGTTCACAGGCCCTATAAAGCTAAGTCCCAAGGGTTAGGAAATTCTCAAATCTTGCCGAGAGACTACGTGAAGCTACGGGATATCGAAATTATTCTTCGAGAAATGGCGGAGCAGGTGGCTATTAGACTGAGAAGGGCGGGCAAGAAAACAACCCTTGTCTCTCTCTATGTTGGTTTCTCTAAGCAGGAGGTCAGGTCGTCTATTCACACACAAATGAAGGTCGAACCGACCAATAATACAGCTGTCTTAACGGATTATGTTTTGAAGCTATTTCATAACAAATACACTTCTGGAGCGGTCAGAAGTGTCGGAGTCAACTATTCGGGATTTGTGGACGAGTCCTTTGGCTTGATCTCCCTCTTTGATGATGTTGACAAGTTAGAAAAAGAAGAAAGGCTCCAGACGGCTATTGATGCCATTCGGGAACAATTTGGTTTTACCTCCCTTTTAAAGGCCAATGCACTGGAAGAAGCCTCTAGGAGTCTTGCCAGAAGCAAGCTGATTGGGGGGCATTCTGCTGGAGGATTAGATGGTTTAAAATGATTGATCGTTCTTATTTACCCTTTCCATCTGCGCGTGACTATCAAGATCCAGGGATGCAGAAGTGGATGGGCTTTTTCCTCTCAGAGCATACTAGTTCACTCGGTGAAGAGAAAAATCGGGTAGCTTTTTCGACGAGTTTGAATTCCGCTGAGAAGCTACTCTTGCTTTCGCAGCTTTATGTTGGGCAACTGAAGGGATGCTTTGTGGTCAAGGAAAGAAGGCATAAAACCACGATCATTGGTGAGGTAAGCGAATTATCACCTCAAACTCTATCTATTAGGACCAATGAGGGTTATAGGCTGATAGAGATTGTAGATGTCCTCGAAATTCGACTGTGGGAGGAGGGAGTGTATGACTAGAAAAGAGTTGTATGAAAACAAACTGCAGATGGATTATTTTTCAGATAGTTATATCCGCTTTGAAGAGGATTTTCAAAAATACTCTGCTATGAATGTACCACTGACTTTTTTGATCGATGACATCCTACGCACTATGGCGATGAATCAGAAGAACTACTTTGTTTTAAACAAGGAAAATGCCAAGGATGGGCGGGAGCATCGCTTTTATTTTAGGGTGGTGACGGAAAAAGAGTGTCCCAGAAATCGAACCTATGCATACGCTGGACTCAAAAATAGTAGTCAGTAGATCTAGGTGTGGAAGAGGAAAGTCTGATTTATGAAAGATGGCTTGTGAGCGTCAGAAAATCTCATGGTATAGGAATTCGAAACACCATCTTTTATCTGTGGAGTTCTTGCAGAACTTATGATGGTAGTTCTGATGAGATAAGACAAGGGGGACTCTCTTTTTTGGATGAACGTTTATTTGAAATCGTAGTTAACTTTGAAAATACCTATCCTCAATGATAACCTTATTTTAGAATTTTATACCAAAACATCCATGTATATTTGTGGATGTTTTTTAATTTTACAGATATAAAAAGAGAAGACCAAATGGTCTTCTCAACGGGGGAACTGAATCATTAGAAAGAATCAATCAAAGAGGGTTATTAGTCTTTGAAATTCTTTTGGAAAATGAGGAGAGACAAGATAGAAGTAATGGCTGCCAAGAAGAGGAAGGCACTTGCTTCTTGTTCCCCAGTTGCAGGGAGTAGTCTTTCCTTGTCTTCTTTGACTGTAGCTGTAACAGGAGCTTTTTCATCTTTTGCTGATGAATTATCTGTTACGACTGGAGCAGTTTTTTCAGTCTCTCTTGGTAGAACATACTCAGGAAGATTCACAACTGGTGGCGCTTCTGTTCCAACAGAGCTTTGTTTGCTACCTACCTCAATCACTCGATCTTGAGCTGGAGTTGCTTCTGTTTGGAGAACCTTGCGATTGTCACCATCCACTTCAACATACTCGACTAAGAGACCGTCTTTCCCTTCTGATAGAACTTGCTCTTTTCCTTTGTCTAATTGTGGGTTTTCGCGACGAATAGTCTTGAACGGTACGACCTTATTGACGATTTCCAAGCTTGGAAGTGTAAAGACAAGGTCTTTAACCCCTTCCTCAGGACTTGAAGAAGTAATTGGTTTCTCAGGTTGCGCTGGAGTTTCCGGTTGAGTCGGATTTTCAGGCTGAGCAGGTTTTTCAGGTTGAGCCGGTTTTTCAGGTTGCGCTGGAGTTTCCGGTTGAGTCGGCTTTTCAGGCTGAGCCGGTTTTTCCGGTTGCGCTGGAGTTTCCGGTTGAGTTGGTTGTTCCGGTTGAGCTGGCTTTTCAGGCTGAGCCGGAGTTTCCGGTTGAGTTGGTTTTTCAGGCTGAGCTGGTTTCTCAGGCTGAACTGGTTTTTCCGGTTGAACTGGTTTTTCAGGTTCAGCAGGTTTCTCAGGCTGAGCCGCTTCGAGTTTGTTGATTTGTTCGAGAGCAGTTTCTAGCGCTTGATTGACTGCTTCCTGAGTTTTAGCTTCTTGGATTGCAGCAATGGCTTGGTCAGCAATTGCTAATAATTTCTTCTTAGCTTCCTTGTTGGATCCAAGCTCAGCGACTTTTTTCTCGATAGCTTTTGTCAAGCTGTCCATAGCCTTATCATACTCAATTTCTGGTTGTTTTGGTTCGGCTGGTTGCTCAGGCTGGTCAGGTTTCTCAGGTTCTTCTGGCTGTTCCGGTTGCTCTGGGCTAGGTTCCTCTTGGCCTCTTTGATAGTTCTCATCCTTGGATAGGATATCTTGTAGGGCACTGACTGTCAACATGACTTCTTGAACATCTACTGCATCAGCACTGAGTTGGTTTCTCAATTTTTCTAGATTTGCTTGGAAAGCTTGACGTGCAGTAGCCGTATTCTTCAAGCCTGCTGGATCAAAGTTGGACAGATCATCTTTCCATTTAGAGATAGACTGGATGATATCTGCCTTGCTGTAGAGTTCACTACCTTCGCCACGAGTGATAAATTGATCTACCTGAATACCGATATTTTGAGACAAATCGTTTTTATCAGGATCTAGTTGAAGGGTGACTGCGTGCAAGTTTTCGTCCAGACCTTTTAAGCTAACCAGAGTTTGATTGCCTTGGCGTTGAGCTGCACGACCGCTAAAGTATTTCTTACCATCAATAGTTGAAGCATTTCCCATGCCATCTTGGTAAGGAACTTCTTTGCCATCTAGGAAGACTTTGTAGATACCATGATTTGGATCGACATAGCCCTTGATATCAAGTCCGGTACCGTAGAAGTAGGCTGTGACAGTTGTCTTTTTCTTTTGCTCATCAGTTAAGCGACCAAAGGAAGCCCAAGACTCCGTTTTTTGGTACTTATCTGCTGAATTGGTTTCATGGTGCCAGCCAGGGCTGTAATCCAACTGACTAGCTTGGTCATCATAGCTTGTTTGATCCTTGATCAGCAATTCAGCTTTCATCACTTGGATGGTTGCATCGGTAGCAAAACCGAGCAAGGCACCATCAGAAACAGAAGTGAGTTTGGCTTTAAAGTCAAAGATAGAGTCGGCTTGTTCTGTAAAGTCAATCGTTGGGATGGTAACAGTCTTTTCTGTTTCTCCATCTTTAAAGGTCACATCTTGAGTTGTATCTTGGTAAACTTTACCGTGAACCCCAGTTCCAGGTTCCGTGATGAAGCGAACAGTAGCAGTTCCCTTGCTTCCACCAACACGTTTAATTTTAACAGTGACTGGTTTTCCTTTTTCGACTTCGTAGTTAGTAGACTCGAGTTCAAACATTCCCTTGCTATCATTGTTTAGGGTGTAGATTCCTTCTGTAGCAATTGGTTCGCCTGTTTTGTTTACAAGAGTAATAGTGTGTTGACCAGGTGCTAAATCGTCTGTTTCATATACTTTTTGGCTGCGTTTACGGCTAGCATTCTTAGTTTGCACATCCGCAACTTTTTGACCATCAACATAAACGGACATTTCTCCATGCCCTGGATCGACTGTGGAGACAACATAGGCCTTGGTTCCTGTGAAGGTATAGCTTACTTTGGCATCTTTTTGATTGGTCCACATAGAAGTGCCACGAACACCTTCAGATTCATTGTACCAAGTTGTACCAGCCTTGTCAGCGGTTGTATTTGAATGGTACTCGAGTCCAAGAGGGTAACCGTCTGTCTTTTCAATGCTGCTTGGTGTCTTGTAGACTGAGAAGTTGGTCAAGATTGGAGTTGCTTGAGCACCAGTGATAGTTACACGGATTTTTTGCGCTTCTACAGGTTGTCCTTGAATCAAACGGCGGTAGCCCACGGTTGAACCTTCCCCATATGGAACCCAGCGACCGTTAATCTCGACTTCAATCTTGAAACCAGAGATACGTTGACCTTTGGCGATGTCTTCCTTGAGTTCAACGACATCAAAGCGTCTCTTTTGCCCTAAATCGACTGTAAAGCTACCAGTTGTGGCATCATTTGAGAGCGCCCAGCTAGTATCATCTTTACCGTCTGTCAGGTGACTTTCCTTGTAGAGGTGGTTTTGACGAGTCGAACTTGCTGTTACAGTTGCCCCTTTGGCAAAGTCAGTCGCATACATTTGGTCTAGGGTTGCTTTGAACTCCTTCAAGCGAGCTACATCTGCATCTGCGAATTTTCCTTCTTTATTTGGTGGAATGTTGAGAAGGAGTGGGGTTCCACGACCAACAGACTTGAAGTAGATATCCATCAACTCTTTGAGTGATTTCGGTTGTTGGTTGTCATGGTAGAACCAGCCCGAACGGATCGAAACGTCAGCTTCCCCTACAGAGTACATATCACCATCTGGGTCACCATGGTTGAGGTATTCATTTTTCACATCGTCTGTGATGTTGGCACGTTTAACTTTATGCCAGACAGGGTCCCCTGCGATACCTCGTTCATTTCCGATCCAGCGAACGCTTGTCGGCTGAGCAGAGAAGATGGCGATATCTCCTTCGGCTTCTTTGATGTATTTGAACCATTCATCAAAGGTATAGGTTACTTTTTGGGCACCGCTACCACGTGCACCGTCCATCCAAACTTCGATAAATTTCCCTTTGTTACCGTATTTCGGATTTCCAAGGATTTCTTTCAGTTGGTTGAGATAGTATTGGTTGTATTCTTTTTCGGTTGCAACATGGTATTTTGGATGGTTGGCATCCCATGGTGATAGGTAAACACCCATATTCATGTCGTACTTGCTAGCAGATTTGGAAACTTCTTCGAGAAGGTCACCCTTACCATCTTTCCATGGGCTAGCAGCTACGGTATGGTTGGTGTACTTAGATGGGTAAGCAACGAATCCGTCGTGGTGTTTAACAACCATAATGGTTCGTTTGAAGCCAGTTTCCTTCAGAGTACGAATCCACTGGTCAGTATCCAAGTTGGTTGGATTGAAGTACCGGGGGTCTTCTTTCCCATTTCCCCATTCAGAATTGGTATAGGTGTTCATTCCGTAGTGGATGAAGGCTGCCAATTCTTCCTTGTGGTAATCAAGCTGAGCCTTGCTTGGAAGAGGTCCATGATTGCCAATTTCGGTTTCTTTATCTTCTGGATGAGCCACTGGTGGAGTCGGCGTGGCAGGATTAGTCGTATCAGCGACTGGCTCGTATTCAAAGACGATCTCATTAACACCTTTTTGCTGGATCCTTGCTTCCAGGCTAGCCTTGACTGGACGGTAGCCAGCAATGTCTTTTGCATGGAAGGTGTTGACAAAGGAAACGTCATACTCTTGGCCGTCATTGTTATCAACTGTCGCTTCCGCTAGTTCAGTAGTGGTTCCTTTTTGACGGTAGTAAACTTTGAAGGAGCCTTTGTTGACTTTATAGACCACCTTGATGACACGTGTACCGGCAGGCGCTTTGCTGACAACATTGTAATCTTCAGACCATGTATCTTTTAGCTGTTTATTGACTGCTACGCCATCAATGGATACAATTTCGTATTTGTCTTTATTCTTCTGATAGAAGTCCGTCTTCTCGATTTCTTTTTTGAAATTATAGTCAAATGGCGAATCAACAGCTGTCTGTTCGATAAAGGTGTCATTATCTTTGACAGGATTTCCTTCTTCGTCTTCGTGTTGGATAACCACACGACCGTATTCAATTCCCTTGGTCAAGGTAGCAATCCCATCTTGGTTGAAGGAATATTCGTTGCTTCCGATAACAGCTGTTTCGTTCCGAAGCATACGTCCTTCATCGGTAAAGTAGTAACGATTTCCGTTATCACCTTGGTACCAGCCTTTCACACCATACTTGGCAATCATGTCCTTCACCCATTTCAGTTGTTCAGGTGAAAGGACGAGTCCGCCACCAAAGCGATCCTTTTCAGCCACACCATTGTCAACGGTTCCGTGTTGGTGAACCCCCAGAACTTTTCCTTGGCTATCGACAATCCCGCCACCAGACAAACCAGATACAGAAGTGGTTTTATAGGTGATACCAGTCGTTCCCTTATCATCATAGGACTCAACAGATCGGATGGTCCCATCTGCCTTGTAAAGCTGACCAGCTAGGATAGGTTGTTTCAGTTCTTTGGAGCTCGAGTCAGTTGGATAGCCAATCGTACTGATGGCTTCTCCCGGCTGATGCGTCTTGTGCTCCGCTAAAGGCGCAAAGGTTGCTGCTTTGTTTGGACTAGCAATCGGAAGAGGAATAGGAGCTTCTACAAGAGCAAGGTCATTCTTATAGCCTTTTCCAAACTCTTTCTTGTTCCAGAAATGGATGTCTTTTTCTCTGAATAAAACCGTAGTTCCAGAAGATGGCAGTGAGTTTTTCTTTTCGCTGTTTGAACCAACGTTATAGTAGAACTGGGCAGATTTTCCACCACGAATGTGACCCTCGCCAGTTTCTTTATTGGCCTCTAAGAAGTTATGAGCAACGGTAAGGATCAGGTTAGGTGCTACGAAGATACCTGAGCCTGAAACGAGGTAGCGTTGCTCCCCTGCATTGTAAGTGCTGTAAACCATAGTAGCAGCAGTAGCAGGTTGTCCCTCGTAGTTGATGTGTTTGAGGTCTTGTCCACCGTTAATGATGGCACGGTTTCCGTTCTCAGATTCTTTTGGAGCTTCTTCCTTGTCCTTTAGAATGCTCTTAGTTTCTACTGTTGGACTAGCTTTTTGGTCAACGATAGTAGTCGTATCGAGTTCTTTGACAGGTGTGTCTGGATAGGCACGGTCCTGAATGTCTTCAGGGAGCAAGTCAGCACTGTTAGTATCTGCAACAGGTGTTTCTTGTTTTTCAGCTTCTACACGGTCTTCTTCTTTGACTGGTTCAGCCTTGGTCTCTTCTATATCTGCGACTTGTTTCATTTGCTGATCTAAATTGGATGTCGTGGCAGGAGACGTTTCGTCTGCACGCACGATTCCAGAAGCAAAAAATGCCAGTCCCACGATAACAGATGCCACACCTACAGTCAACTTCCGAATGCTAAATGTTTGCCCTTTTTCAAAAAGGTATCGATTCATAATATACTCCTAGTTTTTAGAAAGGCAGTCAGCTACTGCCAAGCCCAAGTCTGACTTGGTTACAACTTGATTTAATGAAAAACTCTCTGATAATTTGTAAGCCACCTTACCTCCTGTTTATAAAGCGCTTTCATTTTAAGATAAAAAAATTTAAAAGGTCATTTCTCCCTTAAAATGACTGAAAACTTTTAATATAACAAATATACTAAATTAATGAAAGAATTGCAATAGCAAAAAGCAAAAAAATAAATATAAATTAAAGAAAATCAGTTACTTTTTAAAGAAAAAACGCATCCTTTCAGGGCTCAAACTAAATGAAAGGATACGTTTTAAAAAGAAATTAGAGTATTTTTTGGAGAGACTCTTGGATGGTTTGGGGGTCTGTTTTGGAAGAGAAGCGCTCAAGGACTTGCCCATCTCGGCCAATGAGAAACTTAGCAAAATTCCATTCGATTCGTTTTCCTAGCGGGCCAGATTTCTGGTCTTTTAGCCAAACATAAAGAGGATCTGCTTCCTTGCCGTTGACCTTGATCTTGGCAAAGCGAGGGAAAGTTGTCTGATAGTGTAGGCTACAGAAACTATTGATTTCCTCTGCGCTGCCGGGTGCTTGTCCCATGAACTGATTGCAAGGGAAATCTAGGATTTCAAAGCCCTGATCTTGATAGCGTTCATAGAGGTCTTGGAGCCCTTGGTACTGGGGCGTTAAGCCACATCCAGTAGCAGTGTTGACAATCAAGAGAACCTTGCCACGATAGCTCTCCAGGGGAGTTGCTTGGTTGTTTTGGTTTAAAACGGAAAAATCATATACACTGGTCATGAGGGCCTCTTTTCTTTTTCTACATTGTAACAGTTTTTACCCTTTTCGTCGAGTCGGATGGGAGAGGTTGTTGAAAAAATACACAATGGTACATAAATCAGGACAAAATGATGCTCCTTTTATGAAACATGGTATAATAGGCCTATATAGCTAAATGGAGTGTACCTATCACTAGGGAATGAGAAAAAGGATAAAACAGCCATGTCAACAGTAAAAAGTGATCTAAATCTTGCGCAAACATATGCGACTCAGCTTAAAAATGCTTGTCAATCGTTAACAGCGATCGCTGTGGCTAGTCAAGATGACCTAACGACTCTTCAAGGGAATAACAAGGCTCATCAATGTCTGACAGAGGCTCAAAATCTTGCTAGTCAGATAACAGCCGCTGTCACCCTAACTTCCGAACGACTTCACTCTGTGGCGAGTGATTTTGAGGCGCTAGATGAAGCGGGCGCCAATGGTTTTAGGAGTCATACATGAGCAAGTTAGATGAGTTGAAGAATAGAGAGCGAGAACTCTTGTACCAGCTAGAAGGCAATGGAAAAGAGAAGTATCGCACCAAAGAACTAATAGAAACCTTTGAAGGATATGATAGAGCTAGCCACCGTTATCAAAGTGATTTGTGGGAGGCAGCCTATCAGAGCCGATACGCAGGACAGTTGGAAGAAACGCTCCTGCAAAGAAATCAACTCAAAAACCAAATCTTTGAGGACCTTGCCTACCACATGGATGATTTGAAGAAAGAAAAGTTCCGGTTAGAGGAAGACTTGGATGCGGTTTACTATGAAAGACGCAAGGAACTAGAAAGAGAGGAGGAGACGCGTCATGGGCATTGATATGTATTTGGAACAATCACAACTACAGAGTTCGAGCGTAGCGACCATGTGTCAATCTCAGGTGGAGGCTTATCAAGATTTGCAATCAGCCATCCAAAAGTTTTCAGAGGATACAGAGAGTCTAAAGGGCGATGCTTATGATTCGGCTAGAAGTTTTTTTGCAAGTGTCTTGCTACCCTTGAGCAAAGGGGGACAGCTCTATGCAGAAACCTTCTCTCAAGCCATCAAGAAACTACCAGAAGACTATCAAACGATGGTCGACAGCAAGAGTTGGCGTGAGGATGATCTACTTGATAAGATCCGCCAGGAAGAGCAGATGATTGCCTATCTAGATGAAGTCAACCAATCCCTTTCTACCTCGACCATGGATAGTGAAGAAAAGGGGAGATTGAGACGTAGTAATGTGGAACTCATGAGAGGACACCATGCGAATAAACGCGTCTATGAAACGATTTTGAAAGACCTGCGCGCCTATGATAGCTACTCAGGAGGGCTTTTCGATGATCTAGACAGTATCGATGTGCAGTTGAGTCGCGGACTGGCCCAGATCGAATCGAGCTGGGATGCCAAGCAAGGCGTCTTTAAAGTCCCATCTGACCTGACTTGGACCAACTACCTGACTGCCTATGCTGATACAAAGGACTTGAAGCTCAGTCGTCAAGAAAAGGCCTTTGTCCAAACCATGATGGCAGAATACGGCTTTGATGCCGAGACAGCCCAACAACTCTTGACCATCAAGCAAGGGATAGATAAGAAATTCCCAACCTCTAGCCAAGAGTTCCGTGACTATATCTTTTTGCGAGTCGTCGGTGCGGCAAACTATAATGACTTTAGGTGGAAAGAAACTGCGGGTGGTTTGGGGCAATATTTTTATAAAGAATTTGTGAGTGATCCACAGACAGGCCAAAAATGGATAACATTGAAACCAATAGTAGAAATTTATCAAGAACTGGGGCTGAAAGAAGAAAAGGCCAAAGAACTGTATTATAATCTTAGATTGCAGCATGAGATGGCGGGTGGGAAATCTGATAATATAGATCAAATTAAGAAATATGATAAAAAAAATGGAACTAACCATTATGATTCCTATAAAAGTACTTATGAAGAGATTTATGGTGATACGGGTAACTTTGACCAATTTTGGGACAGCAAACTCAAGGCATACTCTAACAACGGAGCAGGTCATGCAGACTTTACCCACCAGTCCATCACTATGGCCACTCATCTTAATCCTAATCAAGTTCAGTTAGCCGATGTCTATGGTGGTAGAGAGCATGTTAAGGACTTATCAGGCTGGGAGGGAGACACGACCTTTAATGCAAATGATATGAAGCCAAGCATCGGGGAAGATGACTACAAGGCGGATTTGGACTCGGTCAACCTTATCGGCCGTATGCAGAAGGGGCAATCCTATGATCAAGCCATCTCTTCTTACTATGCTGATCTTCAAAAAGATTCTTCTCAGAGAGAAAGAGAATTTTTGAAAAATAAGGATTGGAAACATGTCAAAGGTACAATCTACGCAGGGGTAGCGCCTGCGGATATACTGAGAAAGGGTGAGGCATCTATTAAAGAGTATATTGAGGAAAAATACCCAGAAGTATCTGCATTTTTAAATCGTTTAGAGGCTGTGGCAGACTAGGAGGAAAAGTTAATGAAGAAACTACTAGGTATGACAGCGTTAATGTCGTTTATCATATTCATCTGTTTTTATTTCTTTATCAAACAACCTAAAAATATTTTTGATGAAATCTACCAGGAGACAGAGAAGACTTATCGGTCAAATAATATTTTAAGAAACATAGATGGGTTTAAAATTAGTCCAGGTTGGCCTAATGATGGAGAATATTTTGCATACACCCCTTCAGGGAAGTATCAAACTCATCCTGAAGGTTATAAAGACATAAGTATTGGATTTAATTTTGGTTCAGGTATTAAAGGAATGACGATTCTTTTTGAAAGAAAGACTAATTCGAATATTACCCTATGGTATTCAGCACACTATAATATAAAAAAGAAAATCCTCAAAAAAGAGCTTGCGATTTTTGAAGAGCCAAGGCAACCAGGTCAATTTATTGATGATGAAGAAAAA
>NZ_KV802723.1:129059-165905 GCF_001810825.1 Streptococcus sp. HMSC076C08
CTTCGACGAAATCGTCAATCAAAAAGTCTTGAAGGACTGGTGTACCATCTATGACAGCAAGTACTCGCCAAGCAACTATGGCGATATCAAGATTGAAACCCAGTGGGAGAATTGGTGATAAGGTGATAACATGAAGAAAATCCTAGGCCTAGTAGCCTTATTCGTGATAATTGTATTATCCTGCTTCTACTTTTTTATTCATCAACCTAAAAATATTTTTGATGAAATCTACCAGGAGACAGAGAAGACTTATCGGTCAAATAATATTTTAAGAAACATAGATGGGTTTAAAATCAGGGCCGGTTGGCCAAGTGATGACCCCAATATATCCTATACTCCTTTTGGAAAGTATGAAACTCTGCCCAAAGGATATAGTGACATAACCATTAACCTTAATTTTGGAGAAGGGATAAAGGGGGTGTTGATTCTTTTTGAAAGAAAGACTGATTCGAATATTACCCTATGGTATTCGGTGCACTATAACATAAAAAAGAAAGTACTCAAAAAGGAGCTTGCGATTTTTGAAGAGCCAAGGAAGCCAGGTCAATTTATTGATGATGAAGAAAAAGTAAGAGAATATTTAAGAAAAAATAATATTTCCAAAGAAGAATTAGAGAAAGACTTCGACGAAATCGTCAATCAAAAAGTCTTAAAAGACTGGTGTACCATTTATGACAGTAAGTACTCGCCAAGCAACTATGGTGAGGTCAAGATTGAAACCCAGTGGGAGAATTGGTGACGAGGGTCAGTAGATATTTTGGAAAATATCCTATGAATTGAAGTGGAAATCCCACCTAGAACGAACTAGGTGGGATTCTTTGCCTATAAATTAAAAAATTAGCGAATCTTGCTCTATTTTTTAACGTGTTCCGATAAAAAGGCGTAGGTCATGCTTCCAAAGATGGCACCAATTCCCAAACCTAAGACTAGTAAAGGGAGCGTTTTATCGAACTGGGAGAGGTTGTCCCAAAAGGTATTGAGGGGGAGATGCTGAACAAAGAGTTTGTGAAAGGCTGATAAGACAAACAAGCCAATTGGAATACTGATAAATACGCCCCAACTACGAAGGTTAATCTGGCTTTTGCTGTAGCTTTTGTGATGGATTTCGGACAGGTCATCCTTGTCTAAATGTAAGTTGCGAACTGCTAGTCTCGCCCTAGATGAGAGGACGAAGATAAGTCCAAAATAGAGGTAGGGCGTGGCATCTCGAACCAACTCTATGAAGCGTCCAAATAGGAGATAGAACAAGAAGAGTAGGAGGGAGGAGTAAACGATTTGGATCAAGGCACGAGCACAAGCCTTGTAAATCATCTCTTGACGGCATTCATCAAAAGGCCCTTGTATGTGAAAGAATAGTTTAAGTAAGCGAGTGGTGAAATCTTCTTTTTTCATGGGAGTAACCTCCTAAATGAGCGATTTTTGATTGACTTCTTTAAAGAGTTGATAGAGAGTATAGAAGTAAACCAAACTAAAAATGATACAGATTATTAGAAATACCAGGTATCTCCAATCCATAGGATTTGTTAAAAGTTGTGGAAAGGATACGAGGATAAAACAGAGAGATGCGTTTAGAAGACGTATTTTTTTTGATTGGATTTTCTGGAATCTCTGTCCCTTGTTCAATACAGGAAGGAATAAAAGAAAGATAATCAAGAAAGGATGCTCAATATGTCCAGAAAGTAGGAAAAAGGTAACAAAGATACTGATAAAAACATGACTGATCAGTAGTTTAGCTAGTGATTTCATAAGGCACCTCCTAGTCGTCTTCTTGGTCTTTCTTGGCCTTTTGAATGCGAAGAGAGACGATAATTTGCATCATCAGTCCAAAAAAGAACGCTCCCAGTATAGTTTTTAAAATATGTTTTGAATTCAGAAGAGAACTGATGAAATTTGGATTTTCACTGGTTAGGTTATCGATGAGTGGCATTATAAAAAATATCGCTATGCCGTAGATCAGACCGGCTTTTAGACCCGGAAAATGTAGCTTTTTACTTTCTTTTTGACTCAGCATTTCGGGATCAATAGCTGTGATGCCCGTTTTCTTGGTTTGAGAGACTACATAGAGGGCAGCCATCATCGAAATGCTAAATACCACGAGAGGATAGCCGATAGCGACAATTTGCGGGTATTTATAAGCAAGGACAAAGGGGATGAGGTTGCCAAATATCATCAGATAAAAGAGAACAATAAAGACCTGATTCCCGATACGATCGGCCTCGCGCCGTTTGTGTTCGTCAAGGGGACCAGAAATACCGTATATGCGTTTGATGAGTTTTTCAGTGAGAGTTTCTTTTTTCATTTGTTTGCTCCTTTTTTAAAAATCGTCTTCCCAAAAGAGACTGTTAAGGTCAGTTTGGAGGCTGTGGGCGAGATTGAGACAGAGTTCCAGGGTTGGATTGTACTTGTCATTTTCAATCATGTTGATGGTCTGTCTCGAGACACCGATATCTTTGGCGAGCTCGAGCTGAGAAATACCCAGTTCCTTGCGGAATTCTTTGACACGATTCATAGGGTCTCCTTTCTGATATGTCGTATATATTTGACTACATTATATTCTTTTGGAGATGAGATGTCAAGTATATATGACATATTTTTGAGAATTATTTTCGAAGAAACTTAGCCTTGTCTGACAAGTGCAAGCTGGTCAGATTTGTGGTAAAATAGATAAGATATGACAAAAGAATTTCATCATGTAACGGTCTTGCTTCATGAAACGATTGATATGCTTGACGTAAAACCTGACGGTATCTACGTTGATGCGACTTTGGGCGGAGCAGGCCATAGCGAATATTTATTAAGTAAATTGAGCGAAAAAGGGCATCTCTATGCCTTTGACCAGGACCAGAATGCCATTGATAATGCGCAAAAACGGTTGGCACCCTATATCGAAAAGGGGATGGTAACCTTTATCAAGGACAACTTCCGTCATTTGCAGGCACGTTTGCAGGAGGCTGGTGTCCAGGAAATTGATGGAATTTGTTATGACTTAGGGGTGTCCAGTCCTCAGCTGGATCAGCGTGAACGTGGTTTTTCTTATAAAAAGGATGCGCCACTGGATATGCGGATGAATCAGGAAGCTAGTCTGACGGCCTATGAGGTGGTCAATCGTTATGACTATCATGACTTGGTTCGGATCTTTTTCAAGTATGGTGAGGATAAGTTTTCTAAACAGATTGCCCGTAAGATTGAGCAAGCGCGTGAGGTGAAACCAATTGAGACAACGACGGAGTTGGCAGAGATTATCAAGTCGGCCAAGCCTGCCAAGGAGCTCAAGAAAAAGGGGCACCCTGCCAAGCAGATTTTCCAGGCTATCCGAATCGAAGTCAATGATGAGCTGGGCGCTGCAGATGAATCCATCCAGCAGGCCATGGACATGCTGGCTCTGGATGGTAGAATCTCGGTCATTACCTTCCATTCGCTGGAAGACCGCTTGACCAAGCAACTATTTAAAGAAGCTTCAACAGTGGAAGTTCCCAAAGGCTTGCCCTTCATTCCAGATGACCTTAAGCCCAAGATGGAATTGGTATCCCGCAAGCCAATCTTGCCAAGTGCTGAAGAGCTAGCAGCCAACAATCGTTCGCATTCAGCCAAGTTGCGCGTGGCTAGAAAAATTCACAAGTAAGAGGAAAAACATGGCAGAAAGAATCGAAAAAACAAGCCAGTTATTGCAAACGAAGTTCAAAGGTTTTTCACGTGTGGAAAAGGCCTTCTATGTTTCGATTGCTGCAACAATGATTATCCTGGCAATTAGCGTTGTGTTTATGCAGACCAAGCTATTACAAGTTCAGAATGAACTGACCAAGGTCAATGCTCAAATCGAAGAAAAGAAAACCGAGCTAGACGATGCCAAGCAAGAGGTCAATGAATTGATTCGTTCAGAACGTTTGAAAGAAATTGCAAACTCCAAGGATTTGCAGCTGAATAACGAAAATATCCGAGCAGCGGAGTAAAAAATGAAACAGTGGAAAGAAAAAATCATCCGTTATGCCGTTCGTAACCGTAAATCTCCAGAAGAAAATCGTCGAAGAGTAGGAAAAAGCCTGAGTTTATTGGCTGTCATACTCTTCGCGGTCTTTTTGGTCAACTTTGCGGTCATTATCGGAACGGGTAAAAAATTTGGTAAGGACTTGGTTCAAGAAGCCAACAAGGTCCATCAAACAACCAAGACGATTCCTGCAAAACGGGGAACCATCTATGATCGAAATGGGACACCTATTGCTGAGGATGCAACTTCTTATAATATCTATGCTGTTATTGACAAGACCTACAAGTCAGCAACAGGCAAAATTCTCTATGTAGAGGATTCTCAATTTAATAAGGTAGCTGAAATTTTCCATAAGTATCTGGATATGGAAGAGTCCTATGTCAAAGAACAGCTTTCTCAACCAGATCTAAAACAGGTATCTTTTGGTACCAAGGGAAATGGGATTACCTATGCCAATATGATGGCCATTAAAAATGACCTAAAAACTGCTGGCGTGGAGGGAGTTGACTTTACAACTAGCCCTAACCGCAGTTATCCCAATGGACAGTTTGCTTCTTCCTTTATCGGTTTAGCGCAACTCCATGAAAATGAGGATGGGACCAAACGTTTGATTGGGACATCTGGATTGGAGAGTTCTTTAAATAACATTCTGGCGGGTACAGATGGGATCATCACCTATGAGAAAGATCGTCTGGGAAATATTGTTCCGGGTACAGATCAAGCTTCTCAACAAACAGTAGATGGAAAAGATGTCTACACAACCCTTTCTAGTCCCTTGCAATCCTTTATGGAAACCCAGATGGATGCCTTCCAGGAAAAAGTAAAAGGCAAGTATATGACGGCTACCTTGGTTAGCGCTAAAACAGGGGAAATCCTGGCTACGACCCAACGGCCGACCTTTAATGCAGATACCAAGGATGGCATCACAAAAGACTTTGTCTGGCGTGATATCCTCTATCAAAGTAACTACGAACCAGGATCAGCCATGAAGGTCATGACGTTAGCTTCTTCTATTGACAACAATACCTTCCCAGGTGGAGAATACTTCAATAGCAGTGAATTAAAAATAGCGGATGCGACGATTCGAGATTGGGATGTTAATGATGGTTTGACTACTGGTGGGATGATGACTTTCTCACAAGGTTTCGCTCACTCCAGTAATGTTGGAATGAGTCTACTTGAACAAAAAATGGGAGATGCGACTTGGCTCGATTATCTCAATCGCTTTAAGTTTGGGGTGCCGACGCGTTTTGGTCTGACTGATGAGTATTCAGGTCAATTGCCTGCAGATAATATTGTTAATATTGCCATGAGTGCATTTGGTCAGGGGATTTCTGTAACGCAGACCCAGATGCTACGTGCTTTTACAGCTATTGCCAACGATGGGGTTATGTTGGAACCGAAATTTATCAGTGCCCTCTATGACCCCAATGACCAGTCTGTTCGTAAGTCTCAAAAGGAAATCGTCGGAAATCCTGTGTCAAAAACAGCAGCGTCCTCTACTCGGGAGCATATGGTCATGGTCGGAACAGATCCTGTCTACGGTACCATGTACAACCACAGTACAGGAAAACCAAATGTCAATGTTCCAGGTCAGAATGTCGCCCTCAAATCAGGGACTGCTCAGATTGCCGATGAGAAGAATGGGGGTTACCTGACAGGTGAAACCAACTATATCTTCTCTGTTGTGTCGATGCATCCTGCAGAAAATCCTGACTTTATCCTCTATGTAACGGTGCAACAGCCAGAGCATTATTCAGGCGTTCAGCTGGGAGAGTTTGCCAACCCAATCCTTGAGAGAGCCTCTGCTATGAAAGAATCCCTCAATCTTCAGTCAACTGCCAAGAGCTTAGATCAGGTCAGCAAGACGACAAGCTATGCTATGCCGGCTACCAAAGACTTTACTCCGGGTGACCTAGCAGAAGAATTGCGCCGAAACCTGGTCCAACCAATTGTTATCGGAACAGGAACCAAGATCAAGGAACTCTCGGTTTCTGAAGGAGATAATTTGGAAGCCAATCAGCAGATCTTGATCCTGTCAGATAAGGTCGAAGAAATGCCTGATATGTACGGCTGGACAGATGAAAATGTGCAAACATTTGCTAAATGGCTGAATATAGAAGTCGAGTGGGAAGGTAGTGGCAAAACGGTCAAGAAACAAAGTGTCCGTGCCAATACAGCCCTAAAAGACCTTAAAAAAATGAAAGTAACTTTAGGAGATTAAGATGATTAGTTCCATTAGTGCTGGAATTCTAGCCTTTCTATTGACCTTGATTGGCATTCCAGCCTTTATCCGATTTTATCGAAAAGCACAGATTACGGGTCAGCAGATGCACGAGGATGTCAAACAACACCAAGCTAAAGCTGGGACTCCAACCATGGGAGGTCTTGTCTTCCTTATCGTTGCAGTAGTTGTGAGCTTTCTTATTGCTCTCTTTACCCAACAATTGACCAACAATGTAGGCATGATTTTGTTTATCTTGGTGTTGTATGGTTTGGTAGGTTTTCTGGATGATTTCCTCAAGGTCTTTCGTAAGATCAACGAAGGCTTGAATCCTAAGCAAAAGCTTGCTCTCCAGCTCCTTGGAGGAGTGATTTTCTACCTCTTTTATGAGCGTGGTGGCGATATGCTTTCAGTTTTTGGCTACCAAGTTCATTTGGGTTTTTTCTATATTTTCTTTGCCCTTTTCTGGCTAGTTGGTTTTTCCAATGCGGTGAATCTGACTGACGGGATTGATGGCTTAGCGAGTATTTCCGTGGTGATTAGCTTATCGGCCTACGGTGTGATTGCTTATATGCAAAATCAATTGGATATTCTTCTTGTGATTCTTGCCATGATTGGTGGTTTGCTAGGTTTCTTCGTCTTTAACCACAAACCTGCCAAGATCTTCATGGGAGATGTAGGAAGTTTGGCTCTTGGTGGGATGCTAGCAGCAATCTCTATGGCCCTCCACCAAGAATGGACCCTTTTGTTGATTGGGATTATCTATGTCTTTGAGACAAGCTCTGTTATGATGCAGGTTACCTACTTCAAACTTAGTGGTGGAAAGCGTATTTTCCGTATGACACCTGTGCATCACCATTTCGAGCTTGGAGGATTCTCAGGCAAGGGCAATCCTTGGAGCGAGTGGAAGGTTGACTTCTTCTTTTGGGGAGTTGGGCTCCTAGCAAGTCTCTTGACCCTAGCCTTTTTATACTTACTGTAAAACTAACTTTTGATGACAAAATAAAACAGGATGAAGGTGATCTTCATCCTGTTTTTGTGTGCTTAAAGGTTAGTTGGAGTCATCCTTTCTTCCTTTTAACATAAAAGTAGCTGTAAGGGCTAGGCTGAGTCCTGCTAAGAAGAGGAGTGGGTTGGACGCTTCTCCTGTTGCTGGAAGTTCTTCTTTAGGAGAATGATTTCCAGTTTTCGCAGGGATCAGACTAGCTGAAAGTTGTTCAGCCTCGTGTGCCAAGGTTTCTGTATCTGAAGTACTTGGTTTTTCATCTGTACTAGGGGCTGTTCCAGCAGCTTGATAGACGACAGCATAGGTACTGAAATGACTAGTGATGAATTCTGCCTTTCCTTCTCGAACGTCGAAATCAAGGGCTTGCAACTCCTTGGTCGGAGTAATATAATAGACCTTTTCTACGCTAGCTGAAATAGGCAAGCGAACCAAGACAGAGCTTTTTGGCTGCAAACTATGATCTGTTGGATTTTTCAGTTGTAGGTCGTAAGCATCATAGGTCTTGCTAAAGAGTTCTTGAGCTAGGACACGTCGGCTAGAGATGTGAGAAATTCCTTCTAGGTCACTGACTCCACCAATAATTTCTACTCCAGTTTCCTTATCTTTTAAGACTCGAACTGGATAATCAGGAAGGCTAAGGGTTGGAGCAGCCTGATCCCCACTAGTTCCGATAGGCTCGGTGTACTCAGGTTTTTCAACAGTAGGAGCTTCCTCTTGCCCTGCCGTTCCGATCGGCTCAGTGTATTCAGGAATTGTCACTGTAGGTGGTTCCTCTTGCCCTGCCGTTCCGATAGGTTCGGTGTATTCAGGCTTTTCTACAGTAGGAGACTCTTCTTGCCCCGCCGTTCCGATAGGTTCGGTGTATTCAGGCTTTTCTACAGTGGGTGGCACTTCTTGCCCTGCAGTCCCGATAGGTTTAGTGTATTCCGGAATTTCAACAGTAGGAGCTGGTTCGTCTCCCTTACTTGTAGTTGGCTGGCTCTCGTCAACCTTCTTCTTATCTTTTTTAGTAAAGACAGCTACGACCGGGCTACTTGTGGTAGTTCCTTGAATGGCATAAGCTTCAATCGCTTTTCCAGTTTGTCGATCAGTAGCCTCAGGGATTGGCATTTGAACTTGATTGTCTTGGATTGATAGCACGGTCTGATCCCCACTTGTAACCAGATGCGTTTCGTCCACTTTGCGCAATACTAGAGGATCTTTGACACCTGGGAAAGTTACAGCGATGGCTTCCCAGTCTCCAGATGGTAGGGTTAAGGAAATTTCTTTGTCATTTTCCTTAAGAGGTGCGATACTTGGACTATCTATACCAATAGCAGGGGCTTTGATGATATCAAAGGAATCTAGAGAGATTTTCTTGCGACCTTCTGGCGAATCTGAGTCAACTTGTAATGTCAAGGTGTGCGGACCGTCAGTAAGGTTTGTAAATTCGCCAATAAAAGCTCTCTTTTCAGTTGCACCTGAAGTGTAGAAGTCTAGACTTGGCATTTCTTTGCCATCTAGTGTAACACGTGCTCGTCCAAGGGCAAGGCTCTTCAAGCCATAAATACGAATGCCCGTCCCTGTAAAGGAAATAGTTGCCTGAGCTTCTGAAGCCGCACTAGAGTCGCTGTTGTTAATATCAGCGTATTTTTCTGTACCACCGTAGAGTTCAGGGTCAGACCAGTCCTTAAACTGGGCACCATACTGGATGCGCGGGTCGCGATCATCCATCTTTTCAATCGTGTTGCCTGTTCCTGCTAGGACCTTGAAGTAGTCTAATGAAATTTTCGAGCGTTCACTTCCTCGTCCTTTGTGTTCACGTTTAACACTAAGAGTCAATGTGTGAGGTCCGTCTGACAATCCTGTAAAGCGACCGATGAGGCTGCCTTTTTCAGTTGCCCCAGCAGTATGGAAATCAAGTTCGCCAACTTCTTTGCCATCAATTTTAGCAGTAGCAAGACCTAGTTCGGACGATTTTAGTCCATAGATTTCGATGCCAACACCATTGAAAGGAATAGTAGCAGTCACGTCTTCGTCTGTGTAGTTTCCTTTTGAAAGATCAGCAAACTTCTCCGTTCCTCCAAATAATTCTGAGTCTGCCCAGTTTCCAAAGGCAGCCCCGTACTGGATGCGACTGTCTCGGTCATCCATCAATTCACTAGGAGTTTCTACAGTTGCCTGTTCAGATACTTGTGTGGAAAGCTCGCCCAGCATAGCCTTTACAGTATAAGTATAGGCGAGTTGAGGATTTAGTGATCGGTCGATAAAGTGGGTTTGATTGGTTACAAATTCTCTAGTTGCAGAGGTTTGGCCAGATTCGTCTTTTACTTGTCTTTGGATGACATAGTGGGTAGCGCCTTCTACTTGGTTGAAGGTGAGTTCGGCAGTGACTCCATTTTGTCGAACTGCTGTCAGGCTGGTTACACGACCAGGAAAATGTTCAAAGGTAATGACGTCACCTTTTTGCGTTGCAAGCTGGATACGATTATCTTTAAGGATCGTTGCCTTGACTGGTTTGCCATTGACCATGATTTGGCTAGCTTCGATATTTGGATAATCTACAACCAGGTCTCCACCGACATTTGAAAGGAAGGACAAGCTTTGCAAGTTCTTATCTTTCCATTTCATGCTGACTTCAAAGTTACCACGGGCAACTAATCCAGAAACTTGACCGTCTTTCCAAGCATCAGGAAGGGCTGGCAATGGTGCAATATAGCCAGTGTGTGATTGAAGGAGCATTTCTGCCATCCCACTGGTTGCTCCGAAGTTGCCATCGATTTGGAAAGGCGCGTGGGTATCCCAAAGGTTTTCTAGGGTTGAATACTTGAGCTGTTCAGCGAGTAAGCGATGGGCACGGTTACCGTCCAGCAGACGAGCCCAGAGGTTGATTTTATTGGCCTTAGACCAACCAGTACCACCATCTCCACGGTGGTTGAGGGTTGCACGCGCAGCCTCTAGGTATTCAGCTTGGTCCTTGCTAAAGAGCGTACCTGGGAAGAGACCAACTAGATGGGAAACGTGGCGGTGTTGATTTTCAATCCCTTCATTGGTGAATTGGGGACTGTCCTCCTCGTACCATTCCTTGATGCGTCCCTCTTTGTTGATGTGAAGTGGTTTTAGTTTGTCAAATTTAGCCTTGACCTCTGTGACTAAGTCTTGGTCCACTTTCAGATGGTTGGCAACTTCCATGTAGTCGTGGAATAGCTGCCAGACTAGCGATTGGTCAAAGGTGTTTCCGATAGTGATGGTTCCGTGTTCTGGTGAGTAGGATGGAGAAGACACCCAACGGTCACTGGCCTGGTCATAGTGCAAGAAGGAATTCCAGAACTTAGCTGTTTCCTTGAGCATTGGATAAATCTTTTCTTTGAGATAGGTCTCATCCTTGGTGAATTTATAGTAGTCATAGACATTCTGCATCATCCAAGCGTTGGCTGCTGGAGACCAACCCCAATAGTAATTCCAACCTGGAGTAGTCCAGCCAAATGGTGTCGCCTGGGTGTGGACCAGCCAACCATTTTCTTGTCCGTCTTTGGATTCGATACCTGCGTATTCCTTGGCAGCGATACGGCCATAGTAACGCATGTCGTCAATGTAATTGATCATTGGCTTGGATGTTTCAGCAAGGTTGCTCATGTAGGCTGGCCAATAGTTCATTTGCAAATTGACATTGAGGTGATAGTCAGCGTTCCAAGGTGGATTGTCTACAGCATTCCAGACTCCTTGTAGGTTGGCAGGAAGGGCATCTGTCCGATCACGAGACGAACTGATGAGTAGATATCGGCCGTATTGGAAGAAGAGTTCTTCCAATTTTTGCCCTTTTTCTGGGTTATAGCCTTGAAGGGCCTCTTTTGTCGTTTGAGCAGTCTTGTTTCCACCTAGGTTTAGTTTAACGCGGTTAAAGAGACTTTGATAGTCCTTGATATGGGCCTTTTTAAGTGTCTCGTAGTCTTTGGCCTTAGCGGCTTCTACAATACCCTTAACCGTTTTTTCGAGGTCAATGTCTTTTCGATAGTTGGTTTTTGGATTTTGAGCAAAATTAGTCTTGGCGCTGAGATAGAGGGTTGCGTAGCTTGCGCCAGTGACGGTTAGAGTCTCATTCTGAACAGTAACTGTTCCATCCGTTTTAATTCCTAGATAGGATGCAAATTTGAGGCCGTTATCTTTGACAGTTCCCTTTAGAAGGATTCCGTTTGCATCTGTAGTGACATGACCATTCTTATAGTTGGAATATTCCCAAGAGTAGTTGCCATTAGCAAGCAAATCTTCTGTCAAACTGTTCCAAAGGGTAAAGTCAAGTGCCTTGTTTCCTTTTTTGGTCAAGTGGGTCACGGTGACATCGTCAGGATAGCTGGAGAAGGTTTCGCGTTTGAAGGTCGTCCCATCTTGGGTGTAAGAAGTGGTCGTAGTGGCTTCGGTGATGTCTAGATTACGGTGATAATCAGTTACAGTATCTAGTCCTTTCTTCTGGTTATTAAAGACCATGAAGATATCACCAAAGGCTAGGTAACGTCCATACTGGGTGTTGTTTGGTCCAACTAGATTTTGTTCAGCTAGCTGTTTTGCTTTTTGGCGATCACCAGCTTCGAGGGCTTTACGTATCTCTGCTAAGACCTTGTAGCGATCCTTGTAGTTTCCTCCGTTATAGTCGGTGCTATCGGGTTGTGGTCCTCCTGACCAGAGGGTCTTTTCGTTGTACTGGATTCTCTCTTCCCCAATCAGACCGAAAACCTTGGCTCCCATCTCTCCATTTCCGACAGGAAGGGCTTGTTTTTCCCATCCATCATAGGAGGGAGCTGTTGGTTGATCGTAGTTGAGTTGATAGTTTTCTTGCTTTGTCACCGGCTGATCTGTTTTTTCAGGTTCCTTATTTTCTTTAGCTTCTACAATGGCTTCTTCACTAGCTTGACTATTTGTTGTCTGAGTCTCCACAGCTGGCTTGCTTTCGGAAACTACTGGACTCTCGGCTTGAGACGGATTTGTAGTTTCAGTAGCTTCAGCTGCTTTGGGCTCACTATCAGGCTTAGTGATAGCTTCGACAGAGGTTGGTTCAGTTTGCTTAACCTCAACACTGTCTGCGGCTACAGTGTGGTTGACTAGAAAAACGGCCCCCAGTAAAACAGAAGCAGTCCCAACCGTCAGCTTGCGAATGCTATAGCGACAGGATTTCTCCCAAAAGTGTTTTTTCATAAAACTCTCCTTTGTGTATTCGAAACCGCTTACATTTTATAAAGCAATTTCGTTTAATTTGTTTCTATTTATCTCCTCACCTCCCATTCTAATGGTCATCTAGCATTTGTCAAGAGGTTTTTGGCGAAAAACATATTTGAGATTGCTTTTTCTTAAAATAGTAGAAGAAAGTGAGGAAAGGGTGGAATTATTCATAATTTCATAGTTCAATTTGATTGTAAGACTAGCTTAGAATTGGCTTAACCCCCTCTTGAAAGCGTAAAACAAACTAGTCAGGAAAGTCACTTTATGGTATAATATAGAAGACTCAAAAAGAAACAGGAGAAAAAGAATGGATTTACTTTTAGCAATTGTCTTGATTGTGCTAGCTTTTCTAGGGGGAGCTCTTGGAGGGATTTACTTGGCTCGTAAGCAAATCGAAAAAAAATATGCTGACAACCCCCGTTTGAACGCTGACGCAGTTCGTGCTCTCTTGAGTGCAAATGGTCAAAAACCAAGCGAAGCCAAGGTACAACAAGTTTACCACCAAATCATCCGCCAACAAAAAGCAGCCCTTGCTAAGAACAAAAAGAAATAAATAGGAAAAGTCTGGGATGAAAGTTCCAGACTTCTCACTATGTTCAATAGTTCTCAAGGATAAGACTTTTTCCTTGCATTCTATTGATATTTGATTATGATTAAGAGAGAGGCAGTTGCCATTCTATCAAGCTGTCTATCCGTTCATTTAGGACGAGTAATTATGATGAACTATCAATCAGAAAAAAGACTAGAAAGAAGACTATATGGATAATCGACCAATTGGTTTTTTGGATTCGGGTGTCGGTGGCTTAACCGTTGTTCGTGAGCTCATGCGCCAGCTTCCCCATGAAGAAATCGTCTATATTGGAGATTCGGCACGGGCGCCCTATGGTCCCCGTCCTGCTGAGCAAATCCGTGAATATACTTGGCAGTTGGTTAACTTTCTCTTGACCAAGGATGTCAAAATGATTGTCATTGCTTGTAATACTGCGACTGCGGTCGTCTGGGAAGAAATCAAGGCGAAACTAGACATTCCTGTTCTAGGTGTGATTTTGCCTGGAGCTTCGGCAGCCATCAAGTCCAGTCAAGGTGGGAAAATCGGGGTGATTGGAACTCCCATGACGGTACAATCAGACATCTACCGTCAGAAAATCCATGATTTGGATCCAGACTTACAGGTGGAAAGTTTGGCCTGTCCCAAATTTGCTCCTCTGGTAGAGTCAGGTGCACTTTCGACTAGTGTGACCAAGAAAGTGGTTTATGAAACCCTGCGCCCCTTGGTCGGCAAGGTGGATAGCTTGATTCTGGGTTGTACCCATTATCCGCTCCTTCGCCCCATCATCCAAAATGTCATGGGACCAAAGGTTCAGCTCATCGATAGTGGGGCAGAGTGTGTACGGGATATCTCGGTTTTACTGAACTATTTTGAAATCAATCGTAGCCGAGATGCAGGACCACTTCAACATCGTTTTTACACAACAGCCAATAGCCAAAGTTTTGCCCAGATTGGGGAAGAATGGCTGGAAAAAGAGATTCATGTGGAGCATGTAACATTATGACAAACAAAATTTATGAATACAAGGACGACCAGGACTGGTATGTCGGTGTCTGGGACGTCTATGGAGGCATCTACAGTCTCATCAAAGATCCGCTTAATCTTGATTTTATGGATTTAGCGCGGATTTTTCGTGATGAGGAAAATGGCTTTCCAATTACGATAACGGTGATGCGCTGGTCTTCTAACTACCGTCTGCTCTCCTTTATCGTTGAGATTTTAAATGCGGAAGCAGGACGAAACTTGGAAGTCATCCAACGTCAGGGAGCCCTGCTCTTGGTTGAAAATGGGCAACTCCTGCATGTAGAATTGCCTAAAGAAGGGGTCAATGTTCAAGACTTCTTTGAAACTAGCAAGGTTAGAGAAACCTTGTTGATTGCGACTCGTAACGAAGGCAAGACCAAGGAATTCCGAGCTATCTTTGACAAGCTAGGCTATGATGTGGAAAATCTCAATGATTATCCAGACCTACCTGAAGTTGCTGAAACGGGTATGACCTTTGAAGAAAATGCTCGCCTCAAGGCAGAAACGATTTCCCAATTAACAGGCAAGATGGTGCTAGCAGATGACTCAGGTCTCAAAGTCGATGTCCTTGGTGGCTTGCCAGGTGTTTGGTCAGCCCGTTTTGCAGGAGTGGGAGCAACCGACCGTGAAAACAATGCCAAACTCTTGCACGAATTGGCCATGGTCTTTGAACTCAAGGACCGTTCGGCTCAATTCCACACAACCCTAGTCGTAGCTAGTCCAAACAAGGAAAGCTTGGTGGTTGAAGCTGACTGGCCAGGTTATATCAACTTTGAACCCAAGGGTGAAAATGGCTTTGGTTATGATCCGCTCTTCCTTGTGGGAGAGACAGGTAAGTCAGCAGCTGAATTAACCCTTGAAGAAAAAAATAGCCAATCCCACCGTGCCTTAGCCGTTAAGAAACTTTTGGAGGTATTTCCATCATGGCAAAGCAAACCATCATTGTAATGAGTGATTCCCATGGCGATAGCTTGATTGTGGAAGAAATTCGTGATCGTTATCTGGGGAAAGTTGATGCCATTTTTCACGATGGTGACTCAGAACTCCGTCCAGACTCTCCGCTCTGGGAAGGCATTCATGTCGTCAAAGGAAATATGGACTTTTATGCTGGCTACCCAGAACGGTTGGTGACTCAACTTGGTCCCACTAAGATCATCCAGACGCATGGACACTTGTTTGACATCAATTTCAACTTTCAAAAGTTGGACTACTGGGCTCAGGAAGAAGATGCCGATATCTGTCTCTATGGTCACTTGCATGTGCCAAATGCTTGGATGGAAGGCAAGACTCTTTTTCTAAATCCAGGCTCCATCAGCCAACCACGAGGGACTATCAGAGAATGTCTCTATGCTCGAGTGGAGATTGATGACAGCTATTTTAAAGTAGACTTTTTGACACGTGACCATGAGGTTTATCCAGGCTTGTCCAAGGAGTTTGCTCGATGATTGCCAAGGAATTTGAAGCATTTTTATTGGAGCAGGAAGAGACTTTTCTTACCCCTGCTGAGAATCTAGCAGCCTTGATTGATACCCATAACGCTGACCATGCAATTTTGGTGCTGAGCCAAATCACATATACCCGTATCCCTGTTGTGACCTTTGACAAACGCTTTGTTGGAACCATTGGTCTGAGGGACATTTTGGCTTATCAAATGGAGCAAGGTTTGACGGATGAGCAGATGGCAACGACAGACATCGTCAATATGACCAAGACAGATGTGGCAGTCGTCGCTCCAGACTATAACATCACAGAGGTCCTCCATAAACTGGTGGATGAACCCTTCTTGCCAGTGGTAGATGGTGAAGGAATTTTCCAAGGAATCATCACGCGCAAGTCCATCCTCAAGGCCGTTAATGCCCTCTTGCATGACTTTAGTAAGGAATATGAGATTCGATGCAAATGAGAGATAGGATTTCAGCCTTTTTAGAGGAAAAACAGGACTTGTCTGCCAATTCCAAGCAGTCTTATAAGTATGATTTGGAGCAATTTTTAGACATGGTAGGGGAACGGATTTCTGAGACCAGTCTTAAGATTTACCAAGCCCAGCTAGCCAATCTAAAAATCAGCGCCCAGAAGCGAAAACTTTCGGCCTGTAACCAATTTCTCTACTTTCTCTATCGAAACGGAGAAGTGGACAGCTTTTACCGTCTGGAATTAGCCAAACAAGCTGAAAAGAAGACTGAAAAGCCAGAGATTCTAAATTTAGACTCTTTTTGGCAGGAAAGTAATTATCCAGAAGGACGCTTGCTGGCGCTTCTTATCTTGGAAATAGGGCTCTTGCCAAGTGAGATTTTAGCCCTTAAGGTTGCAGATATCAATCTGGATTTTCAAGTGTTGAGAATCAGCAAGGCTTCCCAACAGAGGATTGTCACCATACCCACGACCTTGACTCCAGAATTGGAACCCTTGATGGGGCAGACCTATCTCTTTGAAAGGAGTGGGAAAACCTATTCTCGTCAGTGGGCCTTTCGTCAGCTGGAGTCCTTTGTCAAGGAGAAAGGTTTTCCAGCCTTATCAGCCCAAGCCTTGCGGGAACAGTTCATTCTAAGACAGATAGAAAACAAGGTCGATTTGTACGAAATTGCAAAAAAACTAGGATTAAAAACAGTCCTGACCTTAGAAAAATATAGATAATGGATATTAAATTAAAAGATTTTGAAGGGCCGCTGGACTTGCTTTTGCACCTGGTTTCTAAGTACCAGATGGATATCTACGATGTGCCTATCACAGAAGTCATCGAACAGTATCTAGCCTATGTCTCAACCTTGCAGGCAATGCGTCTGGAAGTAACGGGCGAGTATATGGTTATGGCCAGTCAGCTCATGCTGATCAAGAGCCGCAAGCTCTTGCCAAAGGTAGCAGAAGTGACAGACTTGGAAGATGACCTGGAGCAGGACCTTCTCTCCCAAATCGAAGAATACCGCAAGTTCAAACTCCTGGGCGAGCACTTGGAGGCTAAGCACCAAGATCGGGCTCAGTACTATTCCAAAGCGCCGACAGAGTTGATTTACGAAGATGCAGAGCTTGTACATGATAAGACGACCATTGACCTCTTTTTGGCTTTTTCAAATATCCTAGCCAAGAAAAAAGAGGAGTTCGCACAGAATCACACGACCATTTTGCGGGATGAGTATAAGATTGAGGACATGATGGTCATCGTAAAAGAGTCCTTGTCTGGACGAGACCAGTTGCGTTTGCAGGATTTGTTCAAGGAAGCCCAGAATGTTCAAGAGGTTATTACCCTCTTTTTGGCAACCCTAGAGTTAATCAAAACCCAGGAACTGATTCTCATGCAAGAGGAGAGTTTTGGAGATATCTATCTCATGGAAAAGAAGGAAGAAAGTCAAGAGGCACAAAGCTAGACTTGATAGAGAGGAAAGATGAGTACTTTAGCAGAAATAGAAGCGCTCTTGTTTGTAGCAGGTGAAGATGGGATTCGAGTCCGTCAGTTGGCTGAACTCCTCTCTCTGCCACCGACAGGCATCCAACAGAGTTTAGAAAAATTAGCCCAGAAGTATGAAAAAGACCAAGATTCGAGCTTGTCCCTGATCGAGACAGGTGGTGCATACAGATTGGTCACCAAGCCTCAATTTGCAGCGATTTTGAAGGAATACTCCAAGGCACCCATCAACCAAAGTTTGTCTCGGGCTGCTCTTGAAACCTTGTCCATCATTGCCTACAAGCAGCCTATCACGCGGATAGAAATTGATGCTATCCGTGGGGTCAATTCTAGTGGAGCTCTAGCTAAGCTACAAGCTTTTGAATTGATAAGAGAAGATGGGAAAAAAGAAGTTTTGGGTCGCCCTAATCTCTATGTGACTACGGATTATTTTCTAGATTACATGGGGATTAACCATTTAGAAGAATTACCAGTGATTGATGAGCTTGAGATTCAAGCCCAAGAAAGCCAATTATTTGGTGAAAGGATAGAAGAAGATGAGAATCAATAAATATATTGCCCACGCAGGTGTGGCCAGTAGGAGAAAAGCAGAAGAGCTGATCAAACAAGGCTTGGTGACGGTCAACGGCCAAGTGGTGCGTGAACTAGCAACCACTATCAAAGCTGGCGATAAGGTTGAAGTTGAAGGACAACCTATCTACAACGAAGAAAAGGTCTACTATCTGCTTAACAAACCACGTGGAGTGATTTCCAGTGTGACAGATGACAAGGGCCGCAAGACTGTTGTGGACCTCTTGCCCAATGTCAAGGAGCGCATTTACCCAGTTGGACGTTTGGACTGGGATACATCAGGTGTCTTGATTTTGACCAACGATGGGGACTTTACAGACGAGATGATTCACCCCCGTAATGAGATTGACAAGGTCTATGTCGCGCGTGTTAAAGGTGTGGCCAACAAAGAAAACCTTCGTCCCTTAACTCGTGGTCTTGAGATTGATGGCAAGAAAACTAAGCCAGCTGTTTATGAGATTCTCAAAGTAGATCCAGTTAAAAATCGCTCTGTAGTACAGTTGACTATCCATGAAGGGCGCAACCACCAGGTTAAAAAGATGTTTGAAGCTGTCGGTCTCCAAGTGGATAAGTTGTCTCGGACACGTTTTGGACACCTAGACTTGACAGGCCTTCGTCCGGGAGAATCTCGCCGCCTTAACAAAAAAGAAATCAGCCAACTACACACCATGGCTGTAACCAAGAAATAATGAAACGAATCTTAATAGCTCCAGTACGCTTTTACCAACGTTTTATCTCACCAGCCTTTCCACCCTCTTGTCGTTTTGAGCCAACTTGTTCCAACTACATGATCCAGGCTATTGAAAAACATGGCTTCAAGGGTGTTCTGATGGGCTTGGCTCGGATTTTACGTTGCCATCCCTGGTCGCCAATAGGAAAAGATCCTGTCCCAGACCACTTTTCACTCAAACGGAATCAAGAAAAAAAATAACCCAACATCACCTGATGTTGGGTTTTCTTGTTTATTTCAAAGCTTTTTGAGCGTCTTCAATCATGAGTTTAGTTGATTCAAGTCCGCCTCCGCTTAGATACCAGAGGTCTGGTGTTAGTTGGATGATTTTACCATTTTTAGCAGCAGGAGTTTCAGCGATGAGGGCATTTTCTAGGACGCCATCGTTGCTTGAGTTGTCCCCACCAATGGCAAGGGTACGGTTGATGACAAAGAGGATGTCAGGATTGATTTCTTTGACACTTTCAAAGCTGACTTCTTGTCCGTGGCGAGAGTCTTCAAATTTGGTGTCAGTTGGCTTGAATTTTAAGGTTTGATACAAGAAAGAGAAACGAGATTGGGCACCAAAGGCAGCCATTTTTCCTTCATTGAGGAGGATAGCAAGGGCTTTTTTGTCAGAACTTTCGTTTTTAGTAGCGACTTCTTGGATGCTCTTATCTAGGTTAGCCAATTCTTGCTTGGCTTTCTGAGTGCCTGTTTCACCAAAGGCGCTTGCAAGGGATTCGATGTTGGTCTTGGTAGAAGTCCAGTAGTCGTCCTTACTTGCTTGGAAGAGAACGGTTGGAGCAATTTCTTTGAACTTGTCTACGAATTTTTGGGTACGTGGAGAAGCGATAATCAAATCCGGCTCAAGAGCAGCAATGGCTTCTAGGTCTGGCTCAACCATGGAACCCACATTGTTGACATTTCCTGTAAGATTTTTTAGGTAAGTCGGAACAGTTTTTGTAGGCATTCCGACGATATTCTTTTCAAAACCTAAAGCGCGAATAGTATCCGCAGCACCGAGGTCAAAGGTCACAATCTTTTCAGGAACCTTTGAAAGTTTGACCTCATCTAGTGAACTTTTAATGGTTATCTCTGTTGGAGCAGAGCTACTTGTCTCTGTCTGGCTATTGCTTGAATTTGTATTTGTACTACATGCACCAAGTAAGAGCAAGAAGCTGGCAGCTAGGGCAGTGAGATAAAGTTTAAGGGATGTTTTCATGATTTCTCCTTTTTAAAATATAGTAACGATTTAGGGAGTCTCTTATATAGGATTGTTAGCTAAGAGACAGAGGATTCTCTAACATGAGTTCAGAATAGTTAGCTATAGATACAGATCTTTTTGCCATTGATATCAGCCAGCGTGATGGGAATCTCATAAAGTTGACTGAGCAGGTCAGCCTGCATGATTTGAGCAGTCGTTCCCTTGCAAAAGACTTGACCGTCTTTAAAGGCAACAATTTCATCCGCATACTGGCTAGCCATGTTGATATCGTGGAGGACGATGATAATGGTTTTGCCAAGTTCCTCCACCAGTCGCCGAAGGATCTGCATCATGCTGACGCTTTGCTTGATATCGAGGTTGTTGAGCGGTTCGTCTAGCAAGATAAAGTCAGTATCCTGAGCTAGTACCATGGCGATAAAGACACGTTGCAACTGTCCACCAGACAGACTATCGATGTAGCGGTCTTTTAAGTTGGTCAGTTCCAGATAGTCCAGAGTTTCTCGGATTTTTTCCCAGTCCTCTGCCTTCAGTCGACCACGGCTGTAGGGAAAACGTCCAAAGCTGACCAGTTCTTCTACAGTCAATTTGGCTTGGTAATTGATCTTCTGCTTTAGGATGGTGAGCTCTTTGGCTAGTTCTTGCGAATTCCAGCTCTCGATTTCACGGCCTTTGATACTGAGAATTCCCTGATCTTTCTTGGTCAGTCTGCTCATAATGGAGAGGAGAGTTGATTTTCCAGCACCATTTGGACCAATGAAGGCTGTCAGTTTCTGAGGACTGACTTCAAGCGAAATGTCTTGCAAAATATCCTGTTTTTGAATGGATTTGTCAATGTTTTCCAGTTTCACCGACGCGCCCTCCTGTATAGTAAGATAAAGAATAAGAAGCCACCCACACTCTCAATGATCATGCTGATGCGAATTTCCAGCGCAAAGACTCGTTCGATGAGGGCTTGCCCCAAGGTTAAGCTAATAAATCCAATTAGAATGGCTACGATAAAGAGCAACTTGTGTCGATAATCTTTGACGATTAGGTAGGTAAGATTGGCCAGCATAAAGCCGAAGAAGGCCATAGGCCCTACCAAGGCAGTGGCTGTTGAGGTCAAGAGCACGATGCCCCAGAGGAGTTCTCTCTGTTCTTTTTCAACATCGAGTCCAAGTATCTGAGCCGTTTCTCTTTGCAGGTGCAAGACATCCAGAACGACTGCTTTTCGAAAGAAAAAGATTGTCAAGGCGAGGATGATCAGAGAACCGATGGCTAGGATGGAAGTGTTGAGATGTTGAAAGGAGGCAAAGAGACTGTTCTGCAGTTTATCGTATTCATTTGGATCCATCAGAACTTGTAGGAAGGTACTGATATTTCGAAAGAGACTTCCGAGCGCTAGGCAGATTAGCAGAATGAAGACCAGATCTTGCTTCATCAGCGTTTTCAAGTAGCCTTGTAAGGCGAGAAAAAAGAGGGATTGAAGCAGAAGCAAGACTAGAAATTCTAAGACAGGAGACTTTCCAAGCTGTAGAAATTTGCTTTCAAATATCAGTAGCAGGGTTTGTAACAAGACATAGAAGGATTCGATTCCCAAAATACTTGGTGTCAGAAAGCGATTTTCCGTCAGGGTTTGAAAACTAATGGTCGAAATCCCTGTCGCGATGGCTACCAAGAGATAAACGATGATTTTTTGGGAACGCAACTTCCAGGCAAAGGCAGACAGATGGGTGAAGGGCCAAAAGTAGAGGAGACAAGCTCCGATGGCCAGAATAATGAGAAGGCAAAAGAGCTTGGTATGTTTGCTTTTAAACGGCATCTTTTTGTCCCCCTCTCCAGAGAAGTAGGATAAAGACGAGGCTACCGATGATTCCTAGTAGGAGACTGACAGACAGCTCATAGGGCCGAATCAAGACTCGAGAGAGGATGTCGCAGGCCAGAACCATATTGGCTCCGACCAGAGCGACCATGAGTTTAGTTTGGCTCAGATTATCTCCATAGCGCTTGCGGACAAGATTGGGAACGATGACCCCGAGAAATGGCAAGGCACCCACGGTAATCATGGTGACACTTGTCGTTAGCGCCACTAGAAATAGGGCCAGCTTTTCAAGTAGGGAGTAAGAAATCCCCAAACTCTCACTGGTTTCCTTACCCAGATTCATGATGGTAAAGGTTTGGGATAATTTCCAAACGGCTATCAGGATAATGAGGCCTAAGAAGAGCCACTCATACTGATGGGTCTGAATCATGGAGAAGGAGCCCTGGGTCCAGGCCGTCATACTCTGAACCAGATTGAAACGATAGGCGATAACTTCTGTGACAGAACCGATAATCCCACTATAGATGATCCCGATCAAGGGCAACATCCACCTTTCCTTTATAGAAAAAATAGTCATAAAGGCCAGGAAGAAGAGGGTAAATAAAATGGATGAGCCAAAAGCAAAGAGCATCTTTTGGGTCAGACTCGCAGACGGAAAGACAAAGAGGCTTAACACCATTCCCAGTTTGGCAGCTTCTGTCGTTCCGACTGTACTCGGAGCAGCAAACTGATTTTGGGTAATGGTCTGCATGAGGAGTCCTGCCATGCTCATACTAGAGGCTGCAAGGAGAATACTGATGGTTCTTGGAAGACGCGACTCTTGAAAGAGAAGCCAGGTCTGTTGGTCAAAAGCAAAGAATTTTTCCCAAGAAAAATCACTGGTTCCAATGGTAATGGAGAGAAAGACCAGGAGTAGAAGTAAGCCTGTTAAAATATGAGAAAGTTTCATGCCCCGTCCTTTCATGTAGATTTGGTATAAAAATACCCTTGGAGATAATGTAACACGATTTCTTTAATCTGTCAATAAATTTTCTGACAATTTAATGTAAAAAGAAAGAAAAATTTCTGAAATTACATCTGCCCCTCTCTTTTACAGGATAAACTAGTAAAAACTAATCCAATTTCCTACTATCCTTCTCCTATAAAAAGTGGTAAAATGGAGGACAGAAAGAAGGAACTGATATGACAACATTATTTTCAAAAATCAAAGAAGTAACAGAGCTTGCTGCGATCTCAGGTCATGAAGCACCTGTCCGGACTTATCTTCGTGAGAAGTTGACACCGCACGTGGATGAAGTAGTGACAGATGGCTTGGGTGGTATTTTCGGAATTAAACATTCAGAAGCTGCGGAAGCACCACGCGTCTTGGTCGCTTCTCACATGGACGAAGTTGGTTTTATGGTCAGCGAGATTAAGCCAGATGGTACCTTCCGTGTGGTTGAAATCGGTGGTTGGAATCCCATGGTGGTTAGTAGCCAACGCTTTAAACTCTTTACTCGTGACGGTCGTGAAATTCCTGTGATTTCAGGCTCTGTTCCGCCACATTTGACACGTGGAACAGGTGGACCAAGCATGCCAGCTGTTTCAGATATTATCTTTGATGGTGGTTTCGCGGATAAGGCTGAAGCAGAAAGCTTTGGAGTCCGTCCTGGTGATACCATCGTACCAGATAGCTTAGCGATCTTGACAGCCAATGGAAAAAATATCATCTCAAAAGCTTGGGACAATCGCTACGGTGTCCTCATGGTAAGCGAGCTAGCTGAAGCTTTATCAGGTCAAAAACTGAGAAATGAACTCTACCTTGGTGCCAATGTCCAAGAAGAGGTTGGTCTTCGTGGCGCTCATACTTCTACAACTAAGTTTGACCCAGAAGTCTTCCTAGCAGTTGACTGTTCACCTGCTGGTGATGTCTACGGTGGCCAAGGTAAGATTGGGGATGGAACCTTGATTCGTTTCTATGATCCAGGTCACTTGCTCCTCCCAGGTATGAAGGATTTCCTTTTGACAACGGCTGAAGAAGCGGGCATCAAGTACCAATATTACTGTGGAAAAGGCGGAACGGACGCTGGAGCAGCTCATCTGAAAAATGGTGGTGTCCCATCTACAACTATCGGTGTCTGTGCTCGTTATATCCACTCTCACCAAACTCTCTACGCGATGGATGACTTCTTAGAAGCCCAAGCCTTCTTGCAAGCCTTGGTGAAAAAATTGGATCGTTCAACGATTGATTTGATTAAAAATTATTAAGCATAAGGGAGGTGATCAGGATGGCAGAACCAAACCTAGAAAGCCTTATAAGAGATCTCTACAACCATGCCCGTCAGGGCTTGAGTGAAGATTTAGTTGCTGCTCTCCTAGAGACTGCTAAAAAACTACCTACTACAAATGAGCAATTACTAGCAGTCCGACTCTCAGGACTGGTCACCCGTGAATTGCTCATCAATCCCAAACACCCAGCACCTGAATTGATCAACTTGGCACGCTTTATCAAAAAAGAAGAAGCCAAGTATAGGGGCACTGCAGTTTCTGCTATCATGTTTGGAGAACTCTTTAAAAAGCTTTGATTCCATTGTGAATCAAAGCTTTTTTTATATGTCAGAAAAAACATTTTTGATGAGGAGATGAAAAAGCCATCCCATTCAGGATAGCTTTTTGGTACTTATATTTGTTCAGCAATGACCTTTTCGGCTAGGTTCATAGCATGGTCAGACACACGAGTGTAGTGGGAAATGATGTCGATGAAGTTGACTCCAGCTTGTGTAGAACACTCACCCTTGTTAAGGCGTTTGATATGGGTCTTTCTGAGAACACGTTCCATATTGTTGATTTCTTTATGGCGTTCAATCAGACTCTGAGCTTTTTCAATATCATTGTTTTCCACACTATCAAGGGCATCCTTGATAAAGTCAGTAGTTTTTTGATAGATATCCGCCAATTCCTGCAAAGCAGCTTCAGAGAACTGAACATTCTTACGTTGGAGGTAGTCTGTTAGGTTGAGCAAGCCTTCTGCGTGGTCCCCAATCCGTTCCAAATCACGAGATGAATCAAGGATGTTAGTCAAGACTTCACTTTCCTTTTGACTCAAGGATTCGCTTGAGAGTCTGATGAGGTAACGAGTGAGTTTTTCATCGATGGTATTGATGGCTTCCTCTGTCTTGTGTCCTTTTTCAGCTACCTTTTCATCCAAACCGATGATATAGGTATAAGAAAGGTCAAAAGCTTTGGCTGCATAGTTCCCCAAGTGCAAGAGTTCTTTTTTGGCATTTCCTAGAGCTATAGAAGGAGATTGCTGGATAAGTTGCTCGTCGAGATAAAGGGGCTCGTACTTGACAACCTCGTCTTCACCAGGGATGAGCTTGGTTACAAAGTAGGCCAAGGCTCCGATGAATGGAAATTGTACAATGGTGTTACTTACGTTAAAGGCACCGTGCGAGAAGGCGATGGTCATCTCAGGTGAGAGGTGAAGGAGTGCCTGGAAGTACTCGATCATAGCAGTAAAGGGGCCTAATAAGATTAAGCAAAGAATAGTCCCTAAAACGTTAAAGGTAACGTGGGTTGCCGCAACGCGCTTTGCAGAGACATTGGCTCCAGCTGCCGCAATGATAACTGTTAGGGTTGTCCCGATATTATCTCCGAAAAGAACTGGTAGTGAACCTTTAAGGTCAAGGAACCCACCTGCATAGAGACCTTGCAAAATCCCGATAGTTGCAGAAGATGCCTGGATGAGGACGGTAATCACTGCACCAGCTACCACTCCTAAAATAGGATTTTGTCCCAAGGTTACCATATATTCCTTGAATTGTGGTAAATCTTTAAGTGGACTCATCCCGGCACTGATGAGGTTGAGAGCGTAGAAGATTCCCCCTACACCAAACAGGATGCGCCCGATATTGTTTGCTGTTCTGTTTTTTGTGAAGAAGAGGAACATGGTTCCAAGGAAAATCAAGGGTAAAGCATACTCGCCTAGTTTGAAACCGATGATAAAGGAAGTAACAGTGGTTCCGATGTTGGCTCCCATGATAATTCCGATAGCCTGTCTAAGAGTGAGAAGACTAGCGCTGACCAGTCCGACCGTGATAACTGTAACCCCCGTACTTGACTGAATCAGGGCAGTCACGACGATTCCGACTAGAACGCCTAAAAAGGGATTGCTAGTGTACTTGTCAATGTAAAAACGAAGGCGATCTCCAGCAGCTTGTTGCAAACCGTCTCCCATGGTCTTGATACTGTATAAAAATAGTCCTAGACCTCCTAAAAAGTGAAATAAAATTTCCTGCCAATTAATGGACATTTCTTTTTCCTCCGAAAAATAATAACGGAATTTCTCCTATTCTATTTTAAAGGATAAAAGTAAATCTCACAAGTGTTTAGCTGAAATTTTCATAAGAAACAAGAACTTTCTTTCAAAATGAGAGATAGATTCCCTTTAAGATAGATGATTTATAGGATTGTGTCCAAATTTTACTGATTATTATCCTAGTTATAGTTTTTATGTTAAATAGATTGACATCGCTTTCATATAGGATAAAATGAAGATGATTCTGTTCTGGTAGTGTGCACTGAGAACAGTTACTTTTTATCAAAAAGTAAAGCGCTTACTTTATATTTTATTAGGAGGATAAGATGAAAAATCTATTTTTTGAAAAACGTTGCCGTTACAGTATTCGTAAGCTGTCAATCGGGGCTTGTTCCTTGATGATTGGTTCAGCTCTATTTGTGAGTCCAGCTCTTGCCGAACAAGTCGCAGTCCCTGAAACAGCTGCAAATACGAGCGCTAAAGCGACAAGTACTAGTGAGACAACTAATCCAGATACTGCAGCTCTCGAAAAACAATTAGAGGAAACTGAAAACAAAGTAGCTGAGCAACCAATTTCAGAAAACACTCCAGCAATAACGGATCTGGTTAATGAAAAAGAAGAAGCGAAGCCAGCTCTGACAGATAAAACTGAAAAACCTGCTCAACCAACTGAAAAAGAAGAAGTCAAACCAGCGGAAGCTCCTCAAGTGACTGAGAAGAAAGCCGACAAACCGACTCTAGCAGACGTTCCTAAAAATGAAGAAAAGAGTCTCCGACCAAAAGAAATCAAATTTGATACTTGGGAGGATTTGTTGAAATGGGAACCGGGTGCGCGTGAGGATGATCCCATTAACCGTTCATCAGTTGAACTCGCCAAGCGCCATAGAGGCCAGTTGGTTAATGAAAAAGCAAGCAGAAGAGCCAAGGTTCAAGCTCTAGCAAATACCAACTCAAAAGCTAAAGACCACGCTTCTGTCGGTGGTGAGGAATTCAAGGCCTACGCTTTTGATTACTGGCAATACTTGGATTCAATGGTCTTCTGGGAAGGTCTAGTTCCAACTCCAGATGTCATTGATGCCGGTCACCGCAACGGAGTTCCCGTTTATGGAACACTCTTTTTCAACTGGTCAAATAGCATTGCCGACCAAGAGAAATTTGCAGCTGCCTTGAAACAAGATGCAGATGGCACCTTCCCTATCGCACGGAAACTTGTCGATCTTGCTAAGTACTATGGATTTGATGGCTATTTCATCAATCAGGAAACAACGGGGGAATTGGTAGCACCTCTTGGTGAAAAAATGCGCCAATTCATGCTCTATACAAAAGAATATGCAGCTAAGGTCAACCACCCAATCAAGTATGCTTGGTACGATGCCATGACCTACAAATATGGTCGTTACCACGAAGATGGTCTAGGTGATTACAACTACCAGTTCATGCAAAAAGAAGGAGACAAAGTCCCTGCAGATCAATTTTTTGCCAATTTCAACTGGAACAAGGAAAAGAATGACCACTCCGTAGAGATGGCCAAATGGCTAGAGCGTAGTCAATATGATGTCTTTGCAGGCTTGGAATTGCAACAAGGTGGTTCTTATAAGACCAAAGTCAAATGGGATGCCCTCTTAGATGAAAAAGGCAAGTTGCGTTTGTCGTTAGGACTTTTTGCACCAGATACGATTACCAGTCTAGGAAAAACAGGCGAAGACTACCACAAGAACGAAGACATCTTCTTTACAGGTTACCAAGGAGATCCAACGGCTCAAAAACCAGCAGATAAAGAGTGGTATGGAATTGCCAATTTAGTTGCTGACCGTACACCAGCAGTAGGACGTACCTTCACCACCTCTTTTAATACAGGTCATGGTAGAAAATGGTTTGTTGACGGTAAAGTTTCTAAGGATTCTGAGTGGAACTACCGTTCTGTTTCTGGTGTCTTGCCAACATGGCGCTGGTGGCAGACTTCAACGGGGGAAAAACTTCGTGCAGAATATGACTTTACAGATGCCTATAATGGAGGTAACTCCCTTAAATTCTCAGGTGATGTAGCTGGTAAGACGGACCAGGATGTGAATTTGTATTCTACCAAACTAGAAGTAACTGAAAACACCAAACTTCGGGTTGCCCACAAGGGAGGAAAAGGCTCTAAAGTTTATATGGCCTTCTCTACGACTCCAGACTACAAATTTGAGGATGCAGCTGCATGGAAAGAACTGACTCTCTCTGATGACTGGAAGAATGAAGAATTTGACCTTAGCTCACTAGCTGGAAAAACCATCTATGCAGTCAAACTCTTCTTCGAGCATGAAGGTTCTGTAAAAGATTACCAGTTCAACCTAGGACAATTAACTATCTCGGACAATCACCAAGCGCCACAAGCACCTACAGGTCTCTCAGTAGTGAAACAATCTCTTAAGAATGCTCAAGAAGCTGAAGCAGTTGTTCAATTTACGGGTAACCAAGATGCAGATTTCTATGAAGTCTATGAAAAAGACGGTGACAACTGGCGTTTGTTGACGGGTTCATCTGCTTCAACCATCTACTTGCCAAAAGTTAGCCGTTCTGCTAATGCGACTGGTACGACTCAGGAATTGAAAGTCGTTGCAGTTGGTAAAAATGGACTCCGTTCTGAGGCTGCAACTGCGTCATTCAACTGGGGCATGACTGTTCAGGATACAACTCTCCCAAGACCTTTGGCTGAAAATATTGTTCCAGGGGCAACGGTTATTGGTAGCACTTTCCCGAATACTGAAGGCGGGGAAGGCATCGAAGGCATGTTGAATGGTACGATTACAAGTCTGTCAGACAAGTGGTCTTCAGCTCAGTTGAGCGGTAGTGTGGATATTCGTTTGACCAAGTCACGTACCGTTGTTAGATGGGTCATGGATCATGCGGGAGCTGGTGGTGAGTCTGTCAACGATGGTTTGATGAACACCAAGGACTTTGATCTTTACTACAAGGATACAGATGGTGAGTGGAAACTAGCTAAGGAAGTCCGTGGCAACAAAGCACACGTGACAGATATCACTCTTGACAAACCAATCACTGCCCAAGACTGGCGCCTAAAAGTTATCACTTCAGATAATGGGACACCTTGGAAGGCCATTCGTATCTACAACTGGAAGATGTACGAAACCTTGGACACAGAAAGTCAAAATATTCCAATGGCTAAGGTAGCTGCCCGTTCACTTGGAAACCACCAAGTTCAACTTGGTTTCTCTGATGTTCCAGCGGGTGCAACTATCACCGTTTACGACAAGGCAGATTCACAAACACCAATTGCAACCTTGAAGTCTGAAACTGGTGGCGACCTGGCAACAGCACCATTGGGCTTTGACAAGCAACCAACTCTCCTCTACTATCGTACCCAACTACCTGGCAAAGAAATCAGTAACACCTTGGCTGTAGCGATTCCGCAGGATGAGAGAAAAATTGCTGCAGTTAGCCTTGAAAAAGGACCTAAGAAGATAGTTTACAAAGAGGGAGAAAAACTTGACCTCAGAGGCGGAACCCTCCGTGTTCAGTACGAAGGGGGACAAGCCGATGAGCTGATTAACCTTACTCACTCAGGTGTGACTGTTTCTGGATACGACGCTCATCAAAAAGGGGAACAAAAGCTCACAGTCAGCTACCTTGGACTTTCGGTTACTGGTGACTTAAAAGTACAAGTGACTGGTCAAGATGAAGGGAAGCCGAAAGAAGTAGCAGGCTTGTACATTACTCAGAAACCGAAAACAGACTATCTAGTAGGAGATCAACTGGATCTTGCAGAAGGTCGCTTCGGCGTTCTCTATGATGATGAGACAGAAGAAAGCCATGCCTTTACAGATCAAGGTGTTGAAATTACAGGCTACGATGCTCAAAAGACTGGACGACAAACCTTGACCTTGCATTACAAGGGACACACAGCTGAGTTCGATGTCTTGGTTTCTCCAAAAGCAGCTGTCAACGACGAGTACCTCAAACAAGAAATTACTGCTGCCCAAGGCCGTCAGTCAACCCTTGCCTACACCTTCTCAAGCGAGGACAAACAAGCAGCACTAGTAGAGAAGCTCAATGTAGCGAAAGCTGTAGCAGAAAACCATGATGCCAGTCAAGAAGAAGTCAATAAAGCCTTGAATGAATTGAAACAAGCTGGAGCGGACTTGGATGGAAATCAACGTTATCAGACAGCTAGAGAAGAATTGGAAGGTTTGCTCGAATCTGTCCGTGAAAAAGATCCTAAAGCTGAGTTGATTGAACAAGCAGAAACTTTATTAGCTTCAGAGATGCCAACTCCACAAGCTTTTTCAGAAATGAAAGAAAAGCTGAATAAGAAACTAGCTCCTGCAGAAGAAAGCCATCATGTTGGTAGCATGGATCCAAATGAAGTGGCCCCGACGGTTGAGGCCCTCCCTGAACTAGTTATTGAAACTGAAACAACAGCCTATGAACGTCAGGAGCGACCAAACTCCGAATTTCTCAAAGGACAACGCCGTGTTGTGCAAGCTGGAGTTGAAGGTCAAGTTCGCCACTTTGTAGCAGTAGATACCCAAGGTAGACGCACTCTTCGTTCGACTGAGGTAGTCAAGGAAGCAATCCCAGAAATCACCGAAGTTGGAACAAAAGTTCTATCAAGCAACCAACCAGCTGAAGGTGTGAAAGATTTAGTTCTAGAAACTCCGAAACTGGAAGTTGAAGAGGGAACAGTTTCCTTCGAACGTCAAGAACGACCAAATGCAGCCCTTCTCAAAGGCAAACGCCAGCTAGTTCAAGCAGGCGTTGAAGGCCAAGTTCGTCGCTTTGTAGAAGTTGATGCTCAGGGCAAACGCACCCTTCATTCTACTGAGGTTCTCAAGGAAGCTCTTCCAGAAATTGTCGAAGTAGGAACGAAAGAAGAGCAAGTCTCACAAACAAGGGATCAAGCGCTCTCAGCAACGCCAGCAAAAATTGAAGAAGTAAGTAAAGAGCTTCCAAATACGGGAGCGACAAGAGATGCTAGTCTAGTAGCGCTGGGACTCCTCGGACTAATGAGTGGCTACGGCTTGCTTGCTGGAAAGAAGAGAGAAGACTAATCAGATTTACGAATCTTGGATTTTCTCATAAAAATAAAAAAACAAGGTTTGACTGTAGATTAGTTAGACCTTGTTTTTAGTTTTGAAATTGAAGAGTAAATTTGAAGCTAGATTTTTGTTATTCAATTCCTTGGATAAATTTTTGGAAACGATAGGTGTCGAAATAAATATTGGATGCAACTAATTTATCAAATTCATCGAATTTCAGAAATTCTGCGACATCCAGTTCAAGTTCTTTTCCTTGAGGAGAATGTAGACGGTAGCGATTTAAAGCTGAGACTGCTCGACCATCAACAAGTAATTGCTTCACTTCAAGATGCTGGCTTAAAGCATAGAATTGGCCTGCGCCTTGCAAATAAACATCACGTCCTTGTCGAATTTCTATACTATCGCACATGCCATAATCAAAGTTTTCAGCTACGAAATCTTCCCAGCCTCCCTCATTTACTGCCGTAAAATAGCTTTCTGCAAGTGTTTTTGTATCCATTTGGAACCTCCTGTAAAATAATTGGGCTATGATGAATATCACGAAATATTTTGCCCACTTAAGAGTATACAAAAGGAAATATGACTACAGGTTGTCATATTGCTGAAGATTTTTTTTGAGAGTACTGACCAGTAGATTTTGTAAGTGACTTGGGGATACGACCTTTACTTGATAACCAAAACTTAATAGTAAATCAAAAAATGAAGGAGTTAAAGCTCTAAATGCCTGAACTTTTATTATTTCGTCCTCGACTCTGATTTCTTCTTCCGTGAAGTGATCGTAGATTTTTGGAAGTGCAAATCTTGTAAAAACTAGTTCGATTTCTTCTCTTTGCCCCTCCACTTTATGTTTTGGGGGATTTAAAAAAAGCTCTAACATTTCTTGAGATAAACGTGGATAATCGAATGATTTATCTTTTATCTCCACTGGTTCTAGTTCTCGAATTCGAGTTAATTTAAAAATACGAAAATCTAATTTTTCTAAGCAGTAACCGATAACATACCAAGCATTCAGTTTATAGATCAATCTGTATGGGATAATTGTTCGCTGACTTTTCTCTTGTTTTTTCGAATAGTAAGAAAAAGAAATCATCTGTTTAGATTGTATCGCTTCCTCAATGTCTAGTAAATAATTTGTATTAAGAGTCCAGGAACTGAGATCAAAGTAAAAAGGACTGTTTGCTCTTGTAATTTCTTGAGAAGACAGCTTGTGTTCGATACTGTCAAGACTTGAATGGCCAACGATTTTACTAACATTTTGGCTCATATTAATGATAAACTGTCTCTCCTCCTCAGTGAAAAAGTTTCTGTCTATCTTATAGTCGCTCGGTATATAGAAACCTCCCTTATCTCCACGTTCCGAATAGATTGGGATCCCCGCTAAACTGAGTGTATCCATGTCCCTATATACAGTTCGAGTAGATATTTCAAATCTCTCTGCAATCTCTTTAGCTGTTATTCTCTTCTTATTTAAAAGAGACAGTAAAATATAGATTAGTCTTTCTAATTTCATGGTAGCAATTCCCCTTCTTTTAATCTCAAATAGCACAAACTAAAGAAACTATTTTAGTTATATTGTATAATAAGAAACCTAGCAATTCAAAAAGAAGGACTGTAGAGTTTAGAATATTAAGGATTAAAATGTTAGAAAAAGAATGGTATAGAAGTAATTAGGTAGATCAATCAAGAAATTTACCTAAATTATTCCAACCGAATTATGTGAAAATTGCCATTTCCCGTACGGTAATCCTAGATTTTTAGGTTAGTAGATAGAAGAATGAACAAGAAAAGTTTAGGGTTTTTCTATCTCTTTTGCTGATTTTGTGATATAATTAACACGTATAAAAAAAGAAGGAGTCATATCTAATGGCAAAATTGACTGTTAAAGACGTTGACTTGAAAGGGAAAAAAGTTCTCGTTCGTGTTGACTTCAACGTACCTGTTAAAGATGGCGTGATTACCAATGACAACCGTATCACTGCAGCTCTTCCAACTATCAAGTACATCCTTGAACAAGGTGGACGTGCAATCCTCTTCTCTCACCTTGGACGTGTAAAAGAAGAAGCAGACAAAGAAGGTAAATCACTTGCTCCTGTAGCTGCTGACTTGGCTACTAAATTGGGACAAGAAGTTAAATTTATCCCAGGTGTTACACGTGGTGCTGAATTGGAAGCCGCTGTTAACGCTCTTGAAGATGGACAAGTTCTCTTGGTTGAAAACACTCGTTTCGAAGATGTTGACGGCAAGAAAGAATCTAAAAATGACCCTGAGCTTGGTAAATACTGGGCATCACTTGGAGACGGTATCTTCGTAAACGATGCATTTGGTACAGCTCACCGTGCACACGCATCTAACGTTGGTATCTCAGCAAACGTTGAAAAAGCAGTTGCTGGATTCCTTCTTGAAAACGAGATTGCTTACATCCAAGAAGCAGTTGAAGCTCCAGAACGTCCATTCGTAGCGATTCTTGGTGGTTCAAAAGTTTCAGACAAGATTGGTGTTATCGAAAACTTGCTTGAAAAAGCTGATAAAGTGCTTATCGGTGGTGGGATGACTTACACATTCTACAAAGCTCAAGGTATCGAAATCGGTAACTCACTTGTAGAAGAAGACAAATTGGATGTTGCGAAAGCTCTTCTTGAAAAAGCAAACGGCAAATTGATCTTGCCAGTTGACTCAAAAGAAGCAAACGCATTTGCTGACTACACTGAAGTGAAAGACACTGAAGGTGAAGCAGTAGACCCAGGTTTCCTTGGTTTGGATATCGGTCCAAAATCTATCGCTAAATTTGACGAAGCTTTGACTGGTGCCAAAACAGTTGTATGGAACGGACCTATGGGTGTATTTGAAAACCCTGACTTCCAAGCTGGTACAATCGGTGTCATGGACGCTATCGTGAAACAACCTGGTGTTAAATCAATCATCGGTGGTGGTGACTCAGCTGCTGCAGCCATCAACCTTGGCCGTGCAGACAAGTTCTCATGGATCTCTACTGGTGGTGGAGCATCAATGGAACTCCTTGAAGGTAAAGTATTGCCAGGACTTGCAGCTTTGACTGAAAAATAAATAGTTTAACTAAAGGAAGATGGTGTGACCATCTTCTTTTTAATTTAATTTATAAATAGGTGGAATTTTTCTATAAATAAAAAAAGAGTAAATATTTGCATCCTGCCTTGTAAAGTGCTAGTATAAAAAGTAACGACTAAATTTAGATAAGGAAAAGGATTATAATGAAAAATAAAAAAGAAGTCTATGGATTTCGTAAAAGCAAAGTTGCGAAAACGTTGTGTGGTGCTGTTTTAGGAACTGCTTTGATTGCTTTTGCAGACAAAGCAGTATTTGCTGATGAAGTTACAGAGACAACTAGTACAAGTACAGTTGAGGTAGCTACTACAGGGAACCCAGCCACAAATCTACCTGAAGCTCAGGGTGAAATGAGCCAAGTTGCCAAAGCAAGCCAAGCTAAGGCTGGTTCTAAAGACTCAGCTTTGCCAGTAGAAGTATCATCAGCTGATTTGGATAAAGCAGTTGCTGATGCAAAATCTGCAGGAGTTAAGGTAGTTCAAGATGAAACAAAAGACAAAGGAACAGCCACAACTGCTACAGAGAATGCTCAAAAACAAGATGAGATTAAAAGCGACTATGCTAAACAGGCTGAAGAAGTAAAGACAACAACTGAAGCATATAAAAAAGAAGTCGCAGCTCATCAGGCTGAAACAGATAAAATCAATGCTGAAAACAAAGCAGCGGATGACAAGTACCAAAAAGATCTAAAAAGTCATCAAGAAGAAGTTGAAAAAATCAACACTGCTAATGCAACAGCTAAAGCAGAATATGAGGCTAAGCTAGCACAATATCAAAAAGATTTAGCAACTGTCAAAAAAGCAAATGAAGATAGTCAACAGGATTATCAAAATAAACTTTCAGCTTACCAGACAGAATTAGCTCGAGTACAAAAAGCTAATGCTGAAGCTAAAGAGGCTTATGATAAAGCAGTAAAAGAAAATACAGCTAAAAACGAAGCGCTTAAAGCTGAAAATGAAGCGATTAAACAGCGTAATGAAACTGCAAAAGCGAATTATGAAGCAGCGATGAAGCAGTATGAAGCAGACCTTGCAGCTATTAAGAAAGCTAAAGAGGATAATGATGCTGATTATCAAGCTAAATTAGCAGCTTACCAGACAGAATTAGCTCGAGTACAAAAGGCTAATGCTGAAGCTAAAGAAGCTTATGATAAAGCAGTGAAAGAAAACACAGCTAAAAACAATGCTATCCAAGCTGAAAATGAAGCTATTAAACAACGAAATGAAACAGCCAAGGCAACTTATGAGGCTAAAATAGCACAATACGAAAAAGACTTGGCAGCAGTCAAACAAGCGAATGCAGCTAACGAAACAGACTACCAAGCTAAGCTAGCCGAATACCAGACGGAATTAGCTCGCGTTCAAAAAGCAAATGCTGATGCAAAAGCAACTTACGAGAAGGCAGTTGAAGACAACAAGGCAAAAAATGCAGCGCTTCAAGCTGAAAACGAAGAAATCAAGCAACGCAATGCTACGGCTAAGACTGATTATGAAGCTAAAGTTGCGAAATATGAAGCAGACCTTGCCAAATATAAGAAAGAGTTGGCTGAGTATCCGGCTAAGTTGCAGGCTTATAAAGATGAGCAGGCCAAAATTAAGGCTGCATTGGTTGAACTTGAAAATAATAAAGATCAAGATGGTTACTTGTCTAAGCCATCTGCTCAGAGCTTGGTTTACGATTTAGAACCGAATGCTCAACTGGATCTCAAAACTGAAGGAAAACTTCTCACTGCAGCAGCAGTTGATGAAGCTTTTAAGAAAGACACAGTCCAATATGGCAAGAAAAATCTTCAGTTAGACAATCTAAATGTCAAGAACATGGAAAACGGTGCTACCGCTTCTTCGGTGGAATTGTATGGTAATATTGGAGACAAATCTGACTGGACCACCAATGTAGGGAATAAAACAGAAGTTAAATGGGGCTCTGTTCTTCTAGAACGTGGGCAAAGCGTAACAGCGACTTATACCAACCTTCAAAATTCATACTACAATGGTAAAAAGATTTCCAAGATTGTTTACAAATATACTGTAGATCCTTCTTCTCAATTTAAAAATCCTAGTGGAAAAGTTTGGTTGGGAATCTTTAGTGACCCAACTTTGGGTGTCTTTGCTTCTGCTTACACTGGTGATGTTGAAAAAGGGACTTCAATTTTCATTAAAAATGAATTTACCTTCTATGATGAAAATGACCAACCAATTAATTTTGACAATGCCCTTCTTTCTGTAGCATCTCTAAATAGAGAAAATAATTCTATTGAGATGGCCAAGGATTACACTGGTAACTTTATTAAAATTTCCGGTTCATCTGTTGGAGAAAAAGACGGAAAGATTTATGCCACAGAAACCTTGAACTTTAAAAAAGACCAAGGTGGATCTCGTTGGACTATGTATCCAAATGGTCAACCTGGTTCAGGTTGGGATTCATCAGATGCACCAAACTCTTGGTACGGTGCTGGAGCTATTAGTATGTCTGGCCCTACGAATCATGTTACTGTTGGTGCTATTTCTGCGACCCTAGTAGTTCCTTCTGATCCAGTTATGGCGGTTGATACAGGTAAAAGACCAAACATCTGGTACTCACTCAATGGTAAGATTCGTGCCGTCAACGTTCCGAAAATTACTAAGGAAAAACCAACTCCGCCAGTAGAACCAACTGCACCACAAGCTCCAACTTATGAAGTAGAGAAACCACTGGAACCAGCTCCAGTAGTACCAAACTACGAAAATGAGCCAACTCCACC